>CAVAGT010000005.1:0-68038 GCA_963588155.1 Lachnospiraceae bacterium
TAAAGTTTGACGGCTTCGACTATTGGGCTATAAGCTTCTCCAACAAGGAACTGGCAGAGATGAAAACCGACAAGGCAAAAGCCTTGAAATCGAAACGCTATAGCTTCATCAACCAGATTGTCACGTCGCAAAGGAAAGACGGTACCATCGCCGAGCCTGACGGATTCCGCGACGACATCGACTTCACGAAGACTTGGAAGAAATATAATGTCAACGATCCCGCATACCCACCAAAGCTCGGTTTCATTCAATGGATCAACGACAGCGGAAATGAGTCGTCATGGGGTTCTATCTTCCTAACATATTACAAGACTCCTAACTACAATTCTGGCGGAAACTATTACGACTATTTCATGTCTTATATAAGGGCTGCCATGATCTATACCACAGAGGAGTTCTACGCTAAGTATCCCAAGGATTTGTACCCATTGGTAAACCGTCAGTACGAGACGACCGTCAAGTACATGAAAGAGAAGTTCGGACTCGACCTACCGGGCATAGCCAAAGGCCCTTCGGAGACCACTAACGAATAGACATCATGATGACGAAAAAAACATTATGCCTTCTTCTCTCCCTTTGCCTCTCCGCCATCTCAGCCTTGGCGCAAGACTCTGTAGCCTACAAGGGCATACATTTTGAGAATCTCACGCTGCAAGAGGCGCTCGACAAGGCCAAGGCCGAAGGCAAGAAGGTGTTTGTAGACTGCTACACACAGACTTGCATCCCATGCAAGTACATGATGAAAAACATCTTCCCCTTGGAGGAGTGCGGCAACTATTTCAACCCACGCTACGTCTCCATCACCCGCGACATGAACGCTGGCGAGGGGTCGGAGATGGGCAAGAAATACGAAGTGGGCCTCTACCCCACGTTCCTCATCATCAACCCCGACGGCACATTGTATTGCAAGGAGATGGGTGCGGTAAAGCTCAACTCCGAGATCACTTTCGTGGAAAAGATGAAACGTGCCGTGGAATGTGCCGAGCTTGCCAAAAGATACGAGGCGGGCGAGAGGGACGTGAAGATGGTCGACAGATACGTGGAACTGTTGAAGGCAAGCGGAAGCGTTAAAGCTGAAGATGTCGTCAGCGATTATCTCATGGGCTTGAGCATCGACGAGTTGTGCCAGGACGCCAACTGGCAGAAGGTTTCATCCGACATCAGCTCGCCAGACACTCCTATATTCAGAAAACTTCTTGACAACCGTGAGAAGTTGGAAAGCATCCTTGGAAGGCAAACCGTGGAAGGCAAGTTGATGTCAACTTATCAAAACGAGTTCAACACTTACAAGATGATGGGCATGAATTTCGACAAGCGCATAGCCGTCCTACAGACTCTCGACAAGGTTGGCTACAAGCAGGCTCTCGCCTTGTCTTATTGCATGACCGTCAGGCAGATCATCAACGAGAAACAACAAAGCCGCGTCAACGAGATCATCGGCCTCTTGCAACGGCTCAAGCCACAATTATCTGACGAATCGTGCGTAGCTGTAGTGAAGGAGCTGGGCAGCTTTGAACGTGTGGCCAACACAGCGCAACGCAAAAAGGCTTGCGAGGTTCTCAGCTCCCTGAAAAAGCAACTCAGCGCACCCTCAGCAATCGTAGAAAGGGCTATCGCGCGCATCTCACCAAACAAATAAAAACAGACAAATGAAGACTTGGATATTCAGACTTGCCTTGGCTGCCGTTTTGCCAACTTTTGCCACGTCGATATCGGCACAACCTGAAGGCTTGCAAGCAAAGATGAAGGAGTTTTTTCTCCAAAAGCTAAACCTACAGGAGGAGGCGGCAACAAAAAGCGCCGATGACTTCAAGAAGGGCATACCCACCGACACCGAACTGCGACAGGACATCAAGAACAAGCAGATAGCCGACTATCAAAAGATGGTTTGGACGGCTTGGCGTGAGGCAAACAGCGACTTCCGCGAAGAGAAGCTCGCCACGCCACAAGCGTTGAAAGACAAGAGCCAAGGCACGATGCACCTCCCTGCAGCATTGGAGCCTAACGCCACCTTGCCCTATTATTTCGGGAGCAAGAAGGAGGCAGAATCGCCCGCGCCGCTGTTCCTTTACCTACATGGCTCTGGCCCCAAGGCACAAGAATGGGAAGTGGGTTGGAAATGGGCACAGGTTTTCGACGACGCCCCTTGCCTATACTTCATCCCACAGATACCCAATGAGGGCGAATACTACCGCTGGTGGCAATTGGCTAAACAATATGCCTGGGAGCGACTCATCCGTCAAGCCTTGGCAGAGGGCGTGGCAGACGCCAACCGCCTATACGTTTTCGGAATATCCGAAGGCGGATATGGAAGCCAGCGCCTAGCCTCTTTCTATGCCGACTATTTGGCGGCAGCCGGACCAATGGCAGGCGGCGAGCCCTTGAAGAACGCACCGGTGGAGAACTGCGCCAACATCGGGTTCTCCTTCCTTACGGGTGCCGACGACATGGGGTTCTATCGCAACGTGCTGACATGGTACACGCAATCGATGTTCGATTCCTTGCAGTTGGCGCGTCCCTTGTCGGCCGACAACAAGCCACTCTTCCGCCACCGCGTCAACCTCTTGCCCGGCATGCAGCACCACATAGACTATCGCCTCACCACCCCGTGGCTGAAGCAGTTCGCGCGCAACCCTTATCCCAAGACGGTGTTGTGGGAAGACTTCGAGATGGACGGTCGCCACCGCTCCGGCTTCTACAACTTGCAAGTGTTGAAGCGCCCATCCGACAACCGCACGTTCTACGAGATGAACATCAACGGCAACCACGTCGACTTGCAGATAAGCGACATAGCGTACACCACCACCCAGAAAGACCCACAATGGGGCATAGAGATGAAGTTCAAGCGCACATATACCGATGCCACAGGCGGCAAGCTGCGGATTTACCTCTGCGAGCAGCTGGTAGACCTAAGCAAGCCTGTCGAAATCACCGTTAACGGCAAGAAGGCGTTTAGCGGCAAGGTGAAGGCGAGCCTGCAAAGCATGATAAACAGCTGCACGGAATATTTTGACCCATGCCGCGTTTATCCCGCCTGCGTCGAACTGGAATATTAATAGAAAAAGGCTCCTCAAGAACCAAGGCTTTTTGATTTCAAGTCATTGCCTACCATGGCGCAGACACATGAGTCGGACCACACGTTCTCTGCCGTCTCCACCATGTCGATAATGGTATATATTGGCAATATGATACCCATTATGCCAACAGGCATATTGATTCCGCTCATCAGGGACAGCGTGAGAAAATAGCAGCCCATAGGCACTCCGGCGTTGCCTATGGCCGACACCACGGCTATCAGCAACCATGTGGCAAGGGTGATTGGGGTTAAAGCCACGCCGCCGTTTTGCATCACGAAGAGTGATGTCACAAGAATAAACGCCGCGCAGCCATTCATGTTGATCGTGGTGCAGATGGGCAGGACAAAGCGCGACACTCGACGCTCTGCTCCCAGCCGCTCTTCCGCACACTGCATGGTCACGGGCAGCGTGGCTGCCGAACTCTTGGTGAAGAAGGCCATGAGCACGGCAGGCGACATGCTGCGAAACGCTTTCAACGGATTTACGCCACGGACAAACAGGAACAATGGCAGCACTATGACAAACTGCAGGAGGTTGCCACCAAGGATAACAGCCGTATAGCGTCCGAGCGAATCAACGACCATGCCGGCTGACACCTGTGCTGAAAGTTGCGCAGCATAGGCGGCTATGCCCAATGGCAGGGTCCATATCAATGCATGGATGAGCGTGAAAAGCACTTCCTGCAATCCACCAAGAACTCTCAACACGGCTTGCTTGCTGTCTGAGCTTGGCATCTTGGCAAGGGCTATGCCAACGGCAGCAGCGAGAATGAGTATGGACAGCACATTGCCTTCAAGAAAAGGAGCCACGACATTGTTAGGCACCACCTTGAGTATGTGGTCATAGTAAGTTGTATGGCCAAGGTCACCAGGCACTTCCTTCTGCCCGTTGGCCACCATGTCCACGGGCAGATTCTCTGGATGGATTATCAGAAACAAGGCCATACTCACAGCCGCGGCAGCAATGGTTGTGAGAAGCGTGTAGGTTATGGCATGGCGGAATATGCGCCGGGCGTCGTCGCGACCTCCAAGCGACGCGAGCGTGGTGGCCACGGCAAGCGCGATGGTCGGCACGGCAAGCAACTGGAAAAGGCGCGTATAGACAGATGCCACGAAGTCGGCCGCATGGCTAATCCACGGCACTCCCACGAGTCCAAGGGCCGCGCCTATCGCCAATGCGCCAAGCCACGTGATTATTTGCTTAGAATTGAATTGCTTAGACATTATGAGTTTTTATAGTTGGGTTACGACTTTTCCTTTATGAGTTTTCAAGAATCAGCATTTTAGGGTCTCGCTTTTCTCTGGAAAGCGAGACCCTTTGTTTTTTAGTAGCCTGGATTCTGCGGCAGGATTCCAAGGTTCTCGCCTTTCAACCCCTCGGGGATTGGTTGGCGATAGTGGCGTCCTTTGATATTGTTGAACTTGGCCACAAGATGCTTGTGAACCTTGGCGAAGAACGATGACACCGTGCTGCCATCGCGGCCCGTGGCACCCTCCGTGGCGTAGCTGTCGTCGAAGTGCTCATAGTCTTTCACTTTCTTGACCGATGCCACGAGGTCTTTCCATCTCAGGCTGTTGAGCAGCGACTTCTGCTCGTAGGTGAACTCATAGTCCCACTCACGCTTTACCTGGTCGAATGTTGGCGCGTCCACTTCAGCTATCCCCGCGCGACGGCGAAGCTCGTTGAATGGCGCGGCAGCCTCCTTGTTGCGTCCCAACTGCACGAGAGCCTCAGCCTTGGTGAGCAACACCTCGGCATAGCGCAGTTCGATGCGGTCCACTGAGTTTTGGGTTATCTCAAGGTTCTCCGCGTCCTCGTACGACTGGTCCACGCCCTTGCCGTTTATGGGTGTGTAAATGGGTGAATAGTAGGTGTAGGTGAAACCGTCCTCTGGATTCTTTATCTGGGCGAGATATGTCTTGGTCAACCTCTTGTCGTTGGGTTGCTCGCGTTTCCAGTCGTCGTAGAGGTTGATGTCTGCCACCTCCGTATGGATCTCGTTGAAGGCACGTCCGTTTTCTCCGTTCTGGAATGGGAAAGTCCATGCGCAGTGGGTCTGATGGTTGCCTTGTGCGTCGTTTTTGTCGCCATCGTGTTTTATGGTGAACAGATGCTCGTTGGTGCCACGCTTGTTGCTCTCATAGTCGCGCCCGTAGAGCTTGGCGAAATCAGGATCAAGCGCCAACTTGCCACTGCTTATCACCTTGTCGGCATATTCCACAGCCCGCTCGAGTCTCGACGGCGTGGTGGTAAACTCTGGGTCTTTCTGCTCCTCGGCAATGGTCTGCACCTGCTCATAGCTCAAGGGGTTGTCGCCCCACGCGAGGTAAGCGCGTGCCAAGAGAGCCTCAGCCGCCTGCTTGCTCGGCGTGACAGGATCGCCATTGTAGTCACCAAGCAACGATTCCGCATCCGTAAGGTCTGAGACAATCTGGTCGTAAACATTGTCTATTGGCAGTCGCTCGGTGGCACTGCCGCCTTCCTCGGTAAACACCGGCACCTCGCCCCAAAGCTGCACCAAGTAGAGGTAAGCCAATCCGCGCAAGAACTTGGCCTTGCCTATGGCCGCCTTGTAGCCAGCCTCGGTCAGCTTGCCAGCCTTGTAAGCCTCGTCGACAAGTTTTATGTTGTCGTTGTCGGTGCTTATGCCAAGAAACAAGTTATTGAACACCTTGCGCTGATACCATGTGTCGGCAGTTTGCTCGAAGCGGCTGTTGAGTGGTCCGGCCTCAGACTCCTCGCCCTCAAACGAGATCATCTTGTTGGAGTTGAGTTCTATGATAAACGTGAACGACGAACTTAGCGGTTGCCAGTTGGCATAAACTCCGTTTACGGTCGATATGGCCGTGGCGTCGTTGGTTATGGGATTGCTTATCGTTCCCTCTCCACTGTTGTCGGATGGGTCGTCGTTGCTGGCGTTGCAACCTGTCAATACTGTCGCGGCCGTGAGGGCCAAGGATATGCCGATAGTGCCGAATACAATCTTTATCATGATGTCAAATGTTTTGATGGTTGATGAATGGTGGATGAAATATCAAAGGCTGATTTCTGCCCCAAACACTACAGTGCGCGCGGCTGGATAGGCTCCTGAGTCTGTACCGGAAGCCACTTCGGGATCGTAGCCTGAATACGGAGTAATCGTGAAAAGGTTGGAAGCTGTGGCGAAGAGCCTCACTCGTGCGCCTTTCTTCTTTGATATTGGCAAGGTGTAGCCTATGGTCACGTTGCGCAGTTTCAGGTACGACGCGTCCTCCACATATCTGCTGTCAATATATGATATGGTGCGTTCCTTGCTTGCCAAAGGATAACGGTTGCTTGGGTTGGTCTCCGTCCAGCTGTTGAGCACCGTGCGCAAGAGGTTATAACTGTCACCAGTTTGCTCAAGCCTGCGTCCAAGGGCATTGAAGAGCTTGTTGCCATGACTGCCGGCGAAAGAGACGCTGGCATCGAGGTCGCGCCACCTCAACTGTGTGGAAAATCCGTAGGTGAAGTCGGGCTGAATGCTCCCGAGAGCCACACGGTCTTTGCCATCGATGCGCCCATTGTGGTCTTGGTCCACAAACTTCACGTCGCCCGGCTCAAGCCTCTTGCCGCTCACGGTGGGTAGCTTGCTCAGGTCGTCGCCTGTCTGCACAATGCCGTCGAAACGCAATCCATAGAACGTGCCAAGCGGCTCTCCCTCGCGCAAGATGGTCTCATTCGACGAGCCCATGATTATGTCGCTGGCCGTTCCCATGCTCGTGATGCGGTTGCTGTTGTGGGCGATGTTGGCAGTCGCGGTCCAGAGCAAGTCGCGTTTGCGCATGATCTGTCCGTCCACGGTCAGTTCCACACCCTTGTTCACCACATTGCCCACGTTCCTAAGTTGCGTGCTCACCCCTTGGTTGAAACCTATAGGCACATCGAGCAACAGGTCGTTGGTCTTCTTGTAGTAGGCGTCGGCCGTGATGGCGAGGCGGTTGCCGAAAAGTCCTATATCGGCTCCCACATTATATGACGTGGTGGTCTCCCACCTCAAGTCTTTGTTGTAAATGTTGGTCTTGGTATAGCTCGACTGGCCGTTATACTGTGTGGCCTTGTAGTTGAGCGCATACTCGTAATCGCCTATTTCCTGGTTTCCCACTTTGCCCCACGAGGCTCTAACCTTAAGGTTGGAAAGGTTTCTCACATCGCGGAGAAAACTCTCACGGCTTGCGTTCCACGACAATCCCACCGAGGGGAAGTGGCCCCAGCGATGCGTCTTGGCGAAGCGCGACGAGTTGTCGGCACGGAAGGTCACGGTGGCGTTGTAGCGGTCGAGCAGTGTGTAATTGACACGCGCGATGATGGAGTTGAGCGAAGCCTCCGAGAATCCCGACTGTGGCGGATACACCTGCGAGCCATCGGCGAGGTTGTTTTGCTTCAAGGTCTCGTTGGTGAAGTGGGACGTGAGCGAGGAGTTGTAGTTCACCTTGCTGTTTTGGCGCGTGTAGCCCACGAGCGCGTCAACATTGTGCTGGTTGCCGAAAACATGGCTCCATCCTAATGTGTATTCCTGCTGCCACACCTCGTTGCTCTTGTTGCCTATGCCGCCAAGTCCCTCATTGGCAAGGCCAAGCGAAGTGTATTTGGGCGAGAAATAGTTTTGCGTGATCAGTTCCTTGTTGAGACCCACGCTCACCTTGGCGCTGAAGTCGCCCCAAGCGTATTGTGACCAAACGTTCGACAGCAAATAGTTGTTTATGCTCTCCGCCACCGAGTTTTTCAGGTCGCTCACGGCGTTTGAAGTCTTGCTGCCTATCGCAAAATAGGCATACTCATACGGATTGGAATAGTTGTAAGACCCATCCTCCGCGTAAATGGGTACTACGCGTGGCGTGAGCAGTCCATATACATAACTGTTGGTAATGCCAGCCGAGAAAGGCGATGAGTTGTAGGTCACGGCCTCCGTGGTGGTAAGGCCCTCCTGGGTGCTCTTTCCGTATGTGGCGTTGAGGCCGAACGTGAGCCCAGGCAGAAGATTCCAGTCGGCGTTGAGATGGAAATTGTAACGCTTGAAACCAGAATTGATCACTATGCCGTCCTGGTCGGTGTAGTTGGCAGAGAAAGCGTAGCGGCTCTTGGCATTGCCGCCACTCACCGACAGCTCATGAGCTTGGCGAAAAGCCGTGCGCAACATGGCTCCCTGCCAGTCGGTGCCTGAACCGAGAGCCGCGATTTGCTCGTCAGTGTAGCCACCCTTGTTGTAGAAATATGTCTTTTGGAAACCGGCCCATTCGCTGGCCGTCATCAGGTCGAGTTTCTTTGCCGCCACGTCGAAGCCTGCAGTGTAGCGGTATTTGACCGACGTGCGTCCGCGAGTGCCTTTCCTGGTTGTCACTATAATGACGCCATTGGCTCCCCGGGATCCGTATATTGCCGTCGCGCTCACGTCCTTGAGCACCTCTATCGACTCTATGTCCGACGGATTGATTGTGGAAAGAGGGTTTAGACTGCTTTCGAGAGCTCCAAGGCCCGTCTTAGCCGCACTCGCGTCTTTATAATATATGAAACCGTCTACCACATAAAGAGGCTCGTTGCTCGCGTTTACCGAGTTGCCGCCACGTATGCGAACCTGCGAAGCGGCTCCCGGTTGGCCAGACGTGGCCGTGACATTAAGGCCTGCCACTGTGCCATTGAGCGCGCCGTCGAGGGTGGGAGCCGTGGCTTTCTCAAACAGGGAACCACCAATCTTTGTCACTGCGCCCGTGAGCTGGGTGCGTTTCTGCGTGCCGTAGCCCACCACCACTATCTCGTTGATGTTTATTGGGTCATATGGCTCTACGGTCTTCGAAGTGTCGGCCTTAGCCGTTGTTTTGTCGATGGTTGCCGATAACGCTGGCAACGCGGAAAGGCCTATTGCTATAGGCAAGAATAATATACGCTTGTTGTTCATCCAATACTGTTTTTTGTTCAACGCCTGAATTCAATCTAAGCGGCCATAAAAGCGACCGCAACTCTTTCACCTTCTCCTGCATGCTACATGCAGTCTGGAGCATAGTGCCGCATGCCATATGGCGGCACATTCGCTTGATTGTCTGACAACACATTCGTTTCATAATCCTGACTCTCTTAAAATAATACTTTTATGTTTGTTATTTTCCGTTTGCAAAATTAATACTATTTTAAGAATCCCGAAATAGCATTAGGCTGGTATATTGTCTACCCTAATATGGGTATGTGGCATACCACAAACATGGCATGCACCACCATCCAGGAAGCCCCACTATGCGGCATGGAGATGAAGATTTGCGGAATGTAATCCAAATACCTTTGAATATTTTTGGATTACATTCCATAAATCTTTAAAGATATTTGGATTACGCTCGATTTTTGTCTAAATTTGCAGCAAAAACCAACGACTCGACATTATGATAAAAAGGATGCTGGAATCGCGAATACGCGGATATATAGGGAAAGGCAAGGCCATAATTGTTTTTGGCGCGCGTCAAGTGGGCAAGACTACTCTTTTACGTATGCTCTACAATACCGATGACGGAAACGTGCTTTGGCTGAATGGCGATGAGCCTGATGTGAGGGCGCTATTCGATAATGCCACATCAACGCGACTCAAAAGCATAATAGGTACAAAAGAAGTGGTGGTGATTGATGAGGCACAACGAATATCAAACATTGGCCTTTCACTCAAACTTATCATCGACACCAATCCCACGGTGCAGGTCATCGCAACGGGCAGTACTTCTTTTGAACTTGCCAACAACATAAACGAGCCCCTTACAGGCAGAAAGTTCGAGATGCTAATGTTCCCCCTCTCCTTCGCCGAACTCTCTGCCCATAATGGTCTGCTTGAAGAGACACGCATGCTACAACATCGCCTTGTCTACGGTTCTTATCCTGATGTCGTAAACAATGTCGGCGATGAGCGCGAAGTGTTGCAGCAACTATCTGACAGCTATTTATACAAGGACATTCTCTCATACGACAAGATAAAGAAAAACGAGAAGGTTGAGAAATTGCTGCAAGCAATAGCCTATCAAATTGGCTCGGAGGTATCTTACAATGAGTTGGCGCAGACTTGCGGCTTGGATCCCAAGACCGTCGACTCGTATATTCAACTCCTTGAGAAAGCGTACATCATATTTCGTCTTCCATCATACAGCCGAAACTTACGCAATGAGCTGAAATTCGCAAAGAAAATATACTTTTGGGACTGCGGCATACGCAACGCCGTGATTGGCAATTTCCAGCAGCCGGAGACTCGTCAAGACATAGGCGCATTGTTCGAGAATTACATCATTTCCGAACGACTGAAGCAGCAGTCTTACGCACACACCTATGCCAAGGGATATTTCTGGCGCACCTCAGCAAAACAGGAGATAGACTATATCGAGGAGACAAATGGCATCATCACAGCGTTTGAGTTCAAGTGGTGCCCTCGCCGCAAGGCTACCGTTCCCGCGTCGTTCGCACGCGCATACCCCAACGTGCCTTTCACGGTTATCACGCGTGACAACTATTGGGAGTTTTTAACGATGTTACACTAATAAACCGTAACGGGTGTGAATCGGGCACCCCTAAATCTTAATTTTTTCTTATTTTTTGCGAGGCTGGCAATGCAGATCCTTGTGCGGCCTTCATTGAAAGCTGAACGTTTTGTAAATATTTTTAGCAGGATTTTAACACTTCTGGGACACGCCTTCCAGAACGCGCAAAGAGGCTCTGAGGTACCAAAAAGGGCACCTCAGAGCCTCTTTTTGTCCAAAAAGTCGTGAAATCGTGTCGCCTTTCCTAAGGAATGACGTCGGCATTCTAATGGAAATCCGCCGTCTTTTTGATGAAAAGCCTGCATCATTCCAATGGAAAGCCGACTAAAGAGCTCAAGATTCAGCCAAATTTTATGGCTATAAAAGCACAAGTATCTGTCTATAAAGATATTACAAAAATACCGCAAAAATCGCCCAAATACGCACGAGGGGGAAAGCATTTCAAAAGAATCGATTCTCAGAAAGCCTTTTGTTGTGTTTTTTCAAAGTCATGCTGACTCGAAAATATATGTTTCATACACATCATTTTTTCCTCACACGGATATAAAAGATTTTAAAGATGTCGGCTTCGCCGACTACGCATTCGGTAATGCTTCGCAGGGGTATTATTCACCACATTATTTATTAGCAGGGGCACACAGACCGTTTGCCCGCATGCCACGCTTTAACCATTTATTCTGTTAATCTGCACGCGTAAAGGGAAAATTAACGATTTTAGCAACAGTAATAAACAAAAAAGCAGTAACTTTGCGCCAAATGTACATTCATAGATAAGAAATCATGGCAGAAGACGCATTCAAGAAGATTGTAAGTCATTGCAAGGAATATGGCTTTGTATTCCCAAGTTCAGAAATTTATCCCGAGGGTCTCGCGGCTGTTTACGACTACGGACCAAACGGTGTTGAGCTGAAAAACAACATCAAGAAATACTGGTGGGACTCCATGGTGTTGCTCCACAACAACATCGTGGGTGTCGACGCTTCCATCTTCATGAACCCTACCGTGTGGAAGGCCAGCGGCCACGTTGACGCCTTCAACGACCCTCTCATCGACAACCGCGACTCGAAGAAGCGCTATCGCGCCGACAACCTCATAGAGGAGCAAATAGCCAAATATGAGGAGAAGATCGACAAGGAGGTGAAGAAAGCCGCCAAGAAGTTTGGCGACTCTTTCGACGAGGAGAAATTCCGCGAGACCAACCCTCGCGTGCTTGAGCACCAGAAGAAGCGCGACGAGCTGCACGCACGCTACACTGCCGCAATGCAGGGACCGAACCTTGAGGAACTGAAACAGATCATCCTCGACGAAGGCATCGTTGACCCAATCAGCGGCACCAAGAACTGGACCGACGTACGCCAGTTCAACCTCATGTTCTCCACAGAGATAGGCTCTACGGCTGGATCAACCAACAAGATCTACTTGCGCCCCGAGACGGCTCAAGGCATCTTCGTCAACTTCCTCAACGCCCAGCGCACCACTCGCCAGAAGTTGCCTTTCGGCATAGCACAAATAGGCAAGGCTTTCCGCAACGAGATCGTGGCACGCCAGTTCGTGTTCCGCATGCGCGAGTTCGAGCAGATGGAGATGCAGTTCTTCTGCCAGCCAGGCACGGAGATGCGCTGGTTTGAATATTGGAAGAAGGCCCGCTTGGCATGGCACGAGGCTCTGGGCATGGGCAACGACAACTATCGTTACCACGACCACGAGAAGCTCGCCTTCTATGCCAACGCCGCCACCGACATCGAGTTCAAGATGCCGTTCGGCTTCAAGGAGGTTGAGGGCATCCACAGCCGCACCAACTACGACCTCTCACAGCACGAGAAGTTCAGCGGCACGAAGATGCGCTATTTCGATCCCGACAAGAACGAGAGCTATGTGCCTTACGACGTGGAGACTTCCATCGGCGTAGACCGTATGTTCCTGTCCGTGATGTGCCACGCCTACCAAGAGCAAAAGCTTGAGAACGGCTCTACGCGCGTCGTGCTCTCTTTGCCAGAGGCATTGGCTCCTATCAAGTGCGCCGTGTTGCCATTGGTCAACAAGGACGGTCTGCCAGAGAAGGCATTGGAGATCCAAGACGAGCTGAAGTTCCATTTCACCACGCACATCGACGCCAAGGACTCCATCGGCAAGCGCTATCGTCGCGAGGATGCCATCGGAACGCCTTATTGTGTCACCGTTGACGGCCAGACACTGGAAGACAACACCGTGACCCTGCGCCATCGCGACTCAATGGAACAAGAACGCGTGAACATCAACGAGCTGCGTTCAATCATAGAGGATCGCGTGAGCATCACTTCACTTCTCAAGAAACTTGCCAAGGAAATCAAGGACTTGTAAGACAAGAACTAGCAAGTGTTTTAACAAATATGCTGAATAAAACTGAAACATCAAGAATGGGCAAGAAAGTCATCCTCTTCATGGCTTTCTGCCTTTCCTCATTTCTTCTGCTGCTTGGCTCTTGTTCGGAATCGGACAACACGGTAGAGGAATATCCCGACTGGAAGAACAGGAACGTCACATATTGGGACAAGCTCTACACGGAGACACAAAACAAGGTGAACGGTGGCGACACCTCTTGGAAAATGTACAAGTGCTATAGCATCGAGGACAGCCTGAAATCGGTCAACACGGATTATATCTTAGTGAACGTGCTTACGGCAGGCACTGGTTCCGGATGCCCAATATATTCCGACTCAGTGCGCGTGCGCTACACTGGCCAGCTTTTGCCCTCCACGTCTTATCCACAAGGCTATGTCTTCGATACGACGAACAAGAACGAAGCCACGGATGCCACGGCCGGCGTAGCCGACTTCAAGGTGAGCGACCTCACGTCTGGCTTTGCCACCGCGTTGCAATACATGCACATTGGCGACCAATGGGACGTGTATATACCATGGACATTGGGCTATCTCGAGTCTGGCAGCACTTCCATACCTGGATACTCCGTGTTGAAATTCAAGATACAACTCATCGCTTACGCAAGGGCAGGCTCAAGCCTTCCACCGTTTAAGTAAGCCTTTGGCTGGACATCTCAAATTTCAAGAAAGTACTCATATTATTTGACTATAAAACAGGATATGACCATAAAACAAACTCAGTCAAAGGGCAAAGCACTGTTGTTCTTCTTTCTGCTTCTCGTGTCAGCCACGGCGATAACGTCGTGCAGCGACGACGAGACTTATGCCGATCAGGTGAAACGCGAGCGCAACGCCATAAACGCCTACATCGCCGACTCTTCAGTGAACGTCATCTCCGAAGAGCAATTCCGCAATCAAAACTATACCACCGACGTGTCGAAGAACGAGTTTGTGCTCTTCGAGTCGAGCGGACTCTATATGCAGATCGTAAGGAAAGGCTCGGGCAAGCCTATCGCCTATGGCGAATCGGCACGCATTCTCTGCCGCTACACCGAGCGCAACATGTTGACCGACTCCATTCAGGCAAGCAACACCATGTCTCCTTACTATTATCGCTACTTGGAGGTGATGAACGTAACCAACTACTCTGGCACATTCTCGGGAAGCTTTGAGCAGAACACAAGCCTGATGAACCTATTCTATGGCAGCACCGCCATTCCCAGCGGATGGCTTGCAGCCCTGCCCTACGTCAACATCGGCAGATATGTCAACGATGACGACGAGATGGCAAAGGTTCGTCTGATAGTGCCGCATGACCTTGGGCAGCAATATGCCACTTCGAGCGTATACCCATGCCTCTACGACATAACATTCGAAAGAGGAGTTTAACTTGCCAATAACAAGCTGCTTTATAAACTTAAATCTTACAAACAAGGAACATGACTCTAATCAAATCAATTTCAGGCATCCGCGGAACGATAGGCGGTCACACTGGCGACACGCTGAACCCGCTAGACATCGTTAAGTTCACCACGGCTTACGCCACGTTCATTCGCCGCAGCAAACAGTCGGACAGCAACACCATCGTGGTAGGCCGCGACGCGCGCATATCGGGCAAGATGGTAGAGAACGTGGTTTGCGGTACGCTCATGGGAATGGGCTACGACGTTATCAACATCGGCCTTGCCACAACACCGACAACGGAGCTCGCCGTAAGGATGAGCCATTCAGCCGGCGGAATAATAATCACCGCAAGCCATAACCCACGTCATTGGAACGCCCTGAAACTCCTCAACCAAGAGGGAGAGTTCCTCACAAAGGACAATGGCAACGAGGTGCTCGCAATCGCAGAGAAAGAAGACTTCGAATATGCCGACGTTGACCACCTCGGCAAATACATTGAGGACAACTCGTATAACCAACGTCATATAGACTCTGTGCTCAACCTTGAGCTCGTTGACACGGAAGCCATTCGCAACGCGCATTTCCACGTTTGCGTAGACTCAGTCAACTCGGTTGGCGGCATTATCCTGCCTCAGCTTCTTGATGCCCTAGGCGTTGAATACAAGTTCCTCAACGGCACTCCTGACGGCGACTTCGCCCATAACCCCGAGCCATTGGAGAAGAACCTCGGTGGCATAATGACGGAAGTGGCAAACGGCGACTACGACCTTGGAATAGTGGTTGACCCCGACGTTGACCGCCTTGCCTTCATACAGGAGAACGGAAAGATGTATGGCGAGGAATACACCCTTGTCAGTGTTGCCGACTATATTCTCGACCACGTGAAGGGTGCTACCGTGAGCAACCTCTCATCTACCCGTGCCCTGCGCGACGTAACGGAAAAGCATGGCTGCCAGTATTTCGCCGCTGCCGTGGGCGAGGTGAACGTCACAACGAAGATGAAGGATGTTAATGCCGTGATTGGCGGCGAGGGTAATGGCGGAGTGATTTACCCCGAGAGCCACTATGGCCGCGACGCCTTGGTTGGCATAGCCCTCTTCCTCAGCTCAATGGCACAGAAAGGCTGCAAGGCATCAGAACTGCGCGCATCCTTCCCAACCTACTATATGGCGAAGAACCGCATCGATCTCACTCCAGGTACCGACGTTGACGCTCTCCTTGCAAAGGTGAAGGCTAAATATGAGGCTCAGGATGATGTTAAGGTTACCGACATAGACGGTGTGAAGCTCGACTTCGCCGACTGCTGGGTCCACATGCGCAAGTCGAACACCGAGCCAATCATCCGCGTATATTCGGAGGCGAAGACCATGGACGAGGCACAAAAGATTGCCGAGAAAATGGCAGCGGAACTCAACTGATTACAAGTCCCATAGGGACGACATATTATAGCGTAGGGGATTGCCTCCTACGCTTTTTTATTGCTTTAAGAATATCCTGGTGCAGCACATGGCATGCAAAGAAGGCTATACGTGAAATAAGATACGCGGAAAAGGCCATATAAAAAGGAGCGACCCGAAAGAGTCGCTCCTTTTATGTTGTATTCTTAATCTCGTCAAAACGTGTGACGAGATAACATCATTTAGACTGGGATGTCCTTGTTGACGTTCTTTGAAAGGAACGCGGCATAGCAGAACATGTAAACCACAGCTATCAGAGGCACGATGTAAGAAAGCATATAGTTGGTTGTAGCGTCAGCCACGGCGTTCTGAACAAGAGGAAGCACGCCACCGCCTACAACCATCATCATGAAGATGCCGCTTGCCTTCTCGGTGTACTTACCCATGCCCTCAGTGGCAAGATTGAAGATAGAAGACCACATGATTGAGGTACAGAGACCGCAGAGCACAAGAAGAATAGCACTGAGCGGCAATGTGACGACCTGGAAGCCTGAGCCCGTGAACACAGGCAGAGAGCCCGTGATGGTTTTCGGAAGGAACATGGCCGAGAGAATGAGAATAGTGCCAGCACCAGAGGTAGCTATCATCATGGCACGGCTCGAAACCTTAGAGGCTATGAAGCTTGAGATAAGACGGCCAACAAGCATCAGCAACCAATATGTACCAGCGGCAAAGCCACCGATGGCGGCAGCCTGTACCATTGGGTTGAGACCCATGACACCCGCGCCGTTTTCTGTAGTGTCGGAGATATAGAAGTTAAGCGTGCCAGGGATGCCACACTCCACTCCCACATACACGAAGATGGCAATAACACCGAACGTGAAATGACGGAAAGCGAAAGGACTGTGCTCAAACTTGACATCGCCACCCATTGACTTCGGGTTATCGATTGGGACAAAGAGAAGCACGAAGAATGTGACGAGGAACACGCCCATGGCCATATAGAGCACGAGGTTGACATCGCTCATCGCGGTGTCCTTGGTCACTGTGCCGATGAGAGCGCCCACGAGCATAGGAGTCATGGTGCCGAGCAGAGAGTTGAACGTTCCGCCAATGAGGTTGAGCTGGTTGCCGCGGTTGCCGCCACCGCCAAGCTGATTGAGCATTGGGTTGACCACAGTGTTGAGCAAGCAAACTGAGAAGCCAGAAATGAAAGCACCCGCGAGGTAGATGATAAAACCTGTCATGCCCTCAGAGAAGCCAGAGAGGAACTGGACGAGCACGCCAAAGAAGCCAAAGGCGATACCAAGGAGGGCCGTTTTCTTGTAACCAATCTTCGTGAGCAAGTTGCCAGCGGGGATACCCATGAACAAGTAAGCGAAGAAGTTCATGAAGTTACCCATCATGCCGAGCATGTTGCTACCGCCAATCATGGGCTGGTTCTTCCAGATGACGCCAATAGGCGCTGCGAGGTTGGTCACGAAAGAGATCATTCCGAAGAGGAAGATACATGCCACGATGGCGATGGCGCGACCGTTGGTGTTTGTTTTTGCCATTATGATATAAGTTTTAGTTTATTGGTTTTTAAAAGAGCTTGCTTGGATAGACACCCTCGTCAATAAGTTGCTGTATCTTTGCCACTGTGCCTGGACGGTCAGCAGAATAGGTCACGCCAAACCACTTTGACGTGGTGTCGAGCACCTCGCAGGTTGCCTTACCGTCCTTGATGAGCTTGTCCACGACCCAAGGAATGAGATATTCAGCCTTTGGATTAGACTTTGTAGACGGTTGGTCGAGGAACTCCTTGAAGAGCTTGTCTGAATAGTCGAAATACTCAGGTGTGAATCCCCACACGTTCATCGACACGGGAGTGTTGTCGCTCGTTGTCACCCACTCGCCGTTGTCGTCCTTGTAGCTCACCACGCCGTCGGCATTGCGGAGAATCTCCGTGCGCTCCACGCACGATGTGAGGAGGTTTGCCTCGTTTTTCTCGCAGACACCACGACTGACGCTACCATTGTCTGACAAGGTGTTGGCAACACGGAAGCCCACCATGGCATACTTGCCGTCGCTGCCCTCTGGAAGCTCAGATAGGAACTTGCCGATAACCTGGAAGCAGTCGCGGTTATAGAAGTCATCGCAGTTGATCACGCAGAAAGGCTCCTTGATGACATCCTTCGCCATCATCACGGCGTGGTTGGTGCCCCAAGGCTTCGTGCGACCCTCAGGTACGCTATAGCCCTCGGGAATCTTGTCGAGGCTCTGGAAAACAATCTCGCAAGGGATATGTCCCTCATACTTCGAGAGAATCTTCTCGCGGAAGTCTTGCTCAAAGTCTTTGCGGATAACCCAGACAATTTTTCCGAAACCAGCTTGAATGGCATCATAGATGCTGTAGTCCATTATGGTCTCACCGTTGGGACCCAGTCCGTCAAGTTGTTTCAAACCACCATAACGGCTACCCATGCCAGCAGCCAATAATAATAATGTAGGTTTCATAATTACGTATTTTTTTAATGATTGGTTCTAATAGTCTTATCTATTTGCAAAGATACCCTTTTTATGTGATACACTCACAAATTAACACCAAAATTTTGTAATTTTGTAACACTAAATGAATATCTTCTCATGCCCATTACAGAAATACGCAGTTTGGATGCCACAGGAGTGGCTGTTTACCACCGATTGACCGATCACCAGCTTCGCAACCGCCTCCATCCCGACGACGGAATAGTGATAGCCGAGAGCCCAAAGGTCATTGGCGTGGCGCTCGACGAGGGTCTCCAACCCATCTCGCTGCTTTGCGAGGCGCGCCATATCGAAGGCGATGCCGCCGACATCATCAACCGCTGCGGCGACATCCCGGTTTACACTGGCAGTCGCGAGCTTCTCGCCTCGCTCACAGGCTACACGCTGACCCGTGGCGTGCTTTGCGCCATGCGCCGGCCTCAGCTCCCCACTTGGCAGGAGCTATGCGAGAAGTCGCGCCGTATCGTCGTCATCAACGCGGTGTGCGACACCACCAACATCGGCGCCATTTTCCGTTCCGCCGCCGCCCTTGGCATGGATGGCGCGCTGCTCACCACCGACAGTTGCGACCCTTTCAACCGTCGCGCCGTGAGGGTGTCGATGGGCACGGTGTTCAAGTTGCCATGGGCATGGCTCGACTCCCCACTCCACACCCTCCACGACCATGGGTTCAAGACCGTGGCAATGGCGTTGAGACACGACAGCATTGCCCTCGACGACCCAAGGCTCAAGGCAGAGCCAAAGCTCGCCGTGGTGATGGGCACAGAAGGCGACGGACTGCCATCGGAGGCAATAGACGGTGCCGACTACGTGGTCAAGATACCTATGGCGCGAGGCGTGGACTCTCTCAACGTGGCTGCCGCCTCCGCTGTCGCGTTTTGGGAGTTGGGGAAATAAGCTATTTGCCAAGTTTATCATAGACGGCTTCTCTCCTCGGAGTTGGACGATTGGAAAGATAGCTTGCGCGTGCCATGCATGGTACCAAGTTTTTTCACAACTGTCAATTCTATTCGCCGTGTATCATAATAGTTGTTGAATTCTTGCCTCACTCCATTGGAATAGTAAATGTATTTCGGATTGGCATTCTTGAACAAATCTTCGGCCTTAAGGCTAACCATCAGCCCCCTTTTCTTGTCTGTATACGCAAAACCAATGTTCACAAGCAATAAGTTCTTCTTTTTTCTGTAATTATAATACCCAGGAATGTCATCCTCCACGTATAAAGACGAAGAGACTTTCTTGCTTAAATAGAATGTATTATTCAATGAGAACACGCCTCCCCACCCTGCGGCATTTTTGAACGCTGGTTGATGGGATATGTATCTTGAATACGTAACATCACCTGAAAAATTAGACTCCAACCACGAACCCAATTGCCAGTTATACTCCATGTTGGCACCCCAAGCCGATATATTCAAAAAGTTTCCGGCCCTTTCTATTTGACTCTGCACATTATCAGAATTCAATATGACCATCTTGCCGAAATCATTTTTTGTATGCGTAAAATACATTTCGGTATAGAGTGAACTACCGTGCATATAAGTTAAGCTGGCATTGTGTATATAAGATGGTCTCAAAAAAGGGTTTCCTTCAGAATAATCATACTTGCTTATATACCAACGAAAAGGATCCAGCAAGCGGAACCCAGGTCTTTTGACTCTTCCAAAATAATTCAAGTCAAACGCATTCTCGTCATCAATGGAATACTTTACTCCTACATTTGGGAATAGTCTGAAATAATGATTGTGGTTAATGTCATTCAACGCATAAGAGATTCCCTTTGTTTTTGTCAATTCTGCCCTGATACCCATATTCAACAGGAAAGAACCCAAAGACCTCTTAGCGTTAACATAAAACGCATTTATATATTCTCTATACCCAAACATATTTGTAGAGGAGGCATCAGCAACCAGTCTTTTATCTTCTTCGTTATATGATGTAGTGTGAGCATACGAAAGTTTATAGCCTTCGCCAAGTGCCCACTTGCCAAGAGCATTCTCAAAATCGAGTTTAAAGGTGTATATATTATTGTTTTGGTGTCCTGCACTATAAAAGGTCTCATTATTACTTGCAGACTGTGACTTTGTCACTGACAGCCAATCCCTATAGTTTTTCTCATAGCCGTTGACATAACCAAATGTCATGTTAAAATTCGAGTTCTTTGAAAAATCGCAAGCATAGCAGACCTCTAAATTGGTTTGATAGTCTGATGAATGCCCCTGTCCCTTCGACGACATTAGGGAATCAACTCTATTGTCCATTGTAAGATATCTCGTGTCATTGGCTATATCCCGATTCTTTGTTCTATTAAGCAAAGGCAACTGCAATGTTGCTGATATCCTATTGCGCTTGTTTATGTCATAATTGAGAGTAGACAAAGCCATGACCATCTTTTCCGTGGATTTCTGTGGGCAATCGGTTGAAACAAGATAATTGCCAAAATCGTTTGCGTACCTACTGTGCGTGAAACCATTCGCCCTACTTCCCAACACCACAGTCTCAAAGCAGACCTTACTTCCTGCGTAGAGTACCTTTGCGGAACCACCATAAGACAAGTAGCGACCAATTGTCCCACGTCCTAGAAAATTAGACTGTAACCCAGGATTTGTCTTTTTCTTTGTTTCTATTGCAATGATGCCAATGTTCTCATCTGCTTCATATTTCGTGGAAGGAGTGGGCAACACCTTGATTTCCCTTATATTCTCAAGACCCAAGGAATTCAAGTAAGCCACAAGATTTTCACCATTCAAATAAACCTTGTGATTATTCAGATAGACAATTACGCTGCTCTTGCCTGCCATGGAAATGACATTGCCCTTTACATTTACCAAAGGCAATTGCGATATAATGTCGGAAAGCATTTTCCCGTCCTTTCTTATCCCGTCCACATTGACCACGAAGCCATCCACCGTCATCTGAACAGGCTTTCTTTTGCCAACTATTTCCACGCCATTGAGGGTCAGTGACGCATCGCTAAGATAAATGTCAACTACCTTGCGGTTGGCTACTGGCACCACCTCATTAGAACAGCCTATGTAGCTGCAAGTAAGGCTGTCTGTCCCATTTACTTGAATCTCGAAATGACCTACGGAATCAGACAATACCGCATTGCCAGTATTATCATTTCTAATGGAGGCATAAGAAATAGGCAGCGTTTTGCCTTGGGAATACACATGTCCGCTCAATTTATACGATTGTGCCAAGGCAGACATATTCACACAAGACATCATTGCCATAGAAATAACAATCCTGTTCATAACACTCAATCCATAAAATTAATATTCCCTTTGATATAAGGACGTATCAGAATATATATCTTAATAATCGCCTCCCAATATATCTTATTTAACAGACAGTGATACTCTGACGGTTTTGACGTATCCTTAGATTCTAGCCATTTGGCCGCAAGACAAGAACCTGAGCAAAGGTGTCTTAGCCAACATTTTTTGCAGCCATCATACGAATCGACTATTTTGGGATAATAACTATTTGTTTCAATTTTATCATAATCTATACCATCACGAATATTACCTACGCATAATTCTTTGCAACTATTATGACTTGAACAAACGTAGATATCTCCTTTTAAATTGAAATAAAAAGAATTAATAGCAGCACTACACCCTATAAAACTTATCGTTCTGCATTTAATTCTTTTTACATCTTCTAATATCTTTCGAGCAAAAATTGGTTTGTTATCTTTGATTCGTTGAACATAATAGTCTATCAAAGCATTCATTTGCTGTCTGAAAACATTTCTGACATCACTTATTTGTGGAATATAACTCCCATCGAATGCACGAGTAGCAAACCCATGAAAAAATGGCATTTCATTATCTTCAAAGAAATTAAATAACCGTACAATATTTTTATTGTCAGGCATTATCGTTGCCTTACAAGCAAATTTAACATTTGACTTTTTTAAAGCAATAACGTTTTTAATCACAACAGGGAAACTTGGGCCTCCATTTAAAAATATACGTTTGCTGTCATTTTCTTCATTCCCATCAAGGCTAACAGAGACGGAGAACTTTTCTTTTTCAAAAAACTTAATCATCGAAGGAGACAGCAACGTTCCATTTGTCGTTATTTCAAAATGACAATCATTAAAACCATATTCTCTGCACAATTCTGGAATTTGTCTTAGCAATCTAAAATTCAAAGTTGGTTCTCCCTCACCTGCGAAATAAAAAGTAATACCATTAGATTCCGTTTTAGCAAGAAATTTTAGAAGGTCTAAGAATTGATTTTTAGACATCATTTCCTTTTTGTGATAACCAGCAGACAAATAGCAATAAGAGCATCTCAAGGTACAACCATGAGAAATGTCCATACTAACAACTTTAATTTTCCTATCATATTTATCAAAAAAGAATTTTGGAGATAGCTTTACGTTTTTTCTTCTATCCAATATAACACTTTCATATAGTATATCTATGTCGTCCTGTGAATACACATGAAACAATTCCAAACACATAGGATCAAATACATAGATTTGGCCATCCATATCAACTTCCTTAATATCTCTATCCATTGACTCAATTTCTATGTTTTTAAGGGTGTACTATTTGTACACATGGTACACCCTTTTGTTCGGTTTGTTATTTCTAACAAGAAATAATCACTACAAAGGTTTTAACCTATCATCAGCCCAGAGCTGAATCCACAGCCATGACTGCCACAAGCATGGTCAGATGCTTGTGTATTATTGGTGTCCTTTGTTACACAACATTCTCCATTAACATTCAAAGGAAATTCTCCGTTAAGAGACTCAAAGCTAAAATCTTTCATTTTAAATTGCTTTTAAATTATAAAAAAATACCTGCCCAGGATATTACGTTTCTTGGAAGTTATACGCCTTTTTTATCAGACGGGGCTGAGATAAGTTCTTATGACGTGCAAAAAGCCAAAAACAATCGATTTTCTTTTTAAATCAAGTGCAAACTTATAAAGATTCACTGACACCTGAATGACTTGCCGAAGATATTTAAATCATTTTACACTACGTTACACGCAATTATACTATCTTCTTGGCATTCTAACGCAAAGCCAACGACTAGAAAACATGTTCTAAATCTTACGTAAAAACAATGGATTTTACACATAAAAACGCTATCTTTGCACCATAGACCAAATCTTGAGAAACTATGGCAGAACTGAACGACAGAAGATTACCCGTTGGCATCCAATCTTTCTATGAGATAAGGGAGAATAAATATGTGTATGTTGACAAGACCGACATGATTTGGAATCTTGTCAACAAGGGCAAGAAGTACAATTACTTGAGCCGTCCACGTCGCTTCGGCAAGTCGGTGCTAGTCGACACTCTTCAGGCTTATTTCGAGGGCGAGAAGCGTCTCTTCGAGGGCTTACGGATAATGGACTTGGAAAAGGAATGGACTAAGCGCCCTGTCGTACGTCTTGACATGAGCCGCGCGGGAGCCGATGCGGACAGCATACGCTCATATCTGGGCAACTGGTTCGGTAGGTATGAGAAGAAGTATGGTCTGACCCCAAAACCAACAGACAGTCTTGCAGACAGGTTTGACGCGATTATTGTCGGTGCGTATGAGCAGACTGGGCAGCAAGTAGCGATACTCATTGATGAGTACGACTCTCCCCTTCAGCACTCGTGGCTCACGCCAGAGCACGAAGCATGCACGGCAGTCTACCGTCAAGTGTTCGCCATATTGAAGGCCGATGACTACTACGAGAAGTTCGTGTTCATAACGGGCATCACCAAGTTTACGCAGATTTCACTCTTCTCCGTACTCAACAATCTGAGCAACATCAGCTTTGACGGGCAGTATGCCCCTTTGTGCGGCATTACCAAACAGGAGATGACCGACAACTTCATGCCCGAGATTGAGGCGATGGGCAAACAGAACGGATGGACCGTGGAGGAGTCCATTGAGCAGCTGAAAGCCAACTACGACGGCTATCATTTCAGCCGTCACAACATGGTGGATGTGTTCAATCCATTCAGCCTTGTCAACGCTTTGTCGGATGGAGAAATAAAAAACTACTGGGCATCGTCCGGTGCCACGTCGTTGCTCCCAAAGTTTGTCAACAACATGGAGATTCGGCTCAAGGACTTCGATCATTGCGCGTTGATAAGTCCGATAATCGAGACATCCGACGTGACGGGTGGCGGTGCCGAACTGTTTCTCTATCAGTCGGGCTACCTCACCATCAAGGGCTACATGAACGGTCTTTATCTCCTCGGCATACCAAACCATGAGGTGCGCCAAGCCCTCTACGAGGCCGTGCTACCCGCGTTGGCCATGCGCCGCAGCGGCGACATACAATCAACACAGGGATTCCTCTACATGCACTTGATGCTCGGCAATGTGGATGAGGCAAAGAAATACTTGAAGGCGTTGGTTGCCGACGTGCCATACAGCAACAAGAAGCTTGCATCAATGGACATGGAAGAACGCTACCGCCTCATAATGAGCACTATATTCAATGCCATCGGTTGCCGCGTGGAGGTGGAGAAGATGATATCGACAGGCAGAATAGACATGGTGGTAGAACTGCACGGCAACGTCTATGTGATGGAGCTGAAGCTCACGAAGAATGGCGGCATCGCAGCCGCCGAACGCCAGATAAAGGAGAACCGCTATGCCGAGCCTTTCAAAACCCCCGGGCATAAGGTTTTTGCGCTTGCTGTGGAACTCGACGACATGGGCAAGGGACTAATTGACTGGAAACTGGTTGAGGCATAACGATACGCCTCGCAGTTGCCACCATCTGCCGCGCGTCATTTCTTTTTCGCTTCTTTCTGCTTGCGCCTTCCGAAAGAGAAGAGATCGCGAAGACTGCCAAAATCTTTCTTCAAGATAAAGCCCACGCCCTGGGTGTTGAGCGAATTGCGCGTGAAATAGCGGTCGTTTGTTTGATTGTAAACGTGCACGCTGAAGTTGCCATTAGGGAAGATAAGGTAGCGCAAGTCGAAGTCGCCAATGAACGACATGGTGGCGTTGGCGTTGTCGCGATAGCCAAACTGACCGTTGAATATCAAGCGGTTGTTGAGCAGATTGCCACTGAACAACCCCTCATACTCAGCATTATAGAAGCCCTCGTCGCCAGTGGAGATGTTGGCGCCAAAGTTCCAATTCTTGTTCTTCATCACGGTTCCCAGCACGTTGTTGATTTGCTGGCTCAGCGTGCCGCTAAGCAGGCTCTGCATGGCGAGAGACGTTTGGGTCATGCCCATCGCGCTAGAGTTGTTGTTTGTGCGAGAATAGAACCTGCCCACGGCAAGCAGGTAGAGCACCTGCTGGTTCATCTCCTCCTCGCCATTGATAAGGCTGTAGATCATCTGCTTTGTGTCTGTACTCATCGTGGGGAAGTCGAGGTCGAAGGTCACACGTGGTGCCTCCGGCGTGCCGCTGATGTTCATTATGCAGTTTGCCTTGACATTGTTTGACGAGAAGCTACGCCCCATCTGCAGATCTGACAGGCTCACCGAGGCTATTGGGTAGACCGCCTTGAGCTGGAGCAGCGCGACGAAGGGATCGCCACCGAAAGTGATGGTTCCGCCTTGCGTGAAGTTGAACACCTTTGTTATGATATTCTGCACCGTGACGCGGTACATGCCCTGTTCCACGGTGTAAGTACCGAAGATGTCGAGCCTACCCTTATTAAAATATGTGGCGCGCAGCGTGCCGTTGCCGTTGAGCGTGATATAATCGCCCGAAGCCTTGTCGGTGATGAGGCGCATCGTGGCGTTGGGGTTTACGTTTATCAAGAAGTTGAGGTGGATGTCGGTAGGGATGTCTGCCGCTGCCGTGGAGTCTGCCTTCGCCACCGAGTCGGGGCTGGCGGCTATGGAATCGCGGTCGTGCCAAGTTATGAAGTCTTGTGTCGAGGCAGCCGAGGTACTCGTGATGTCGTAGACCACCTCAGACCCCTTTGTCGGTGTGACATTGAGGTTCAAGTCCAACGTTCCGGGACGACTTCTCAATGTGGCATCGCCTGTTCCGAAAACCTTGCCATAGAAGCTGCTGCCATCTTTGCCATTGGTGTTGAACGCGAGCAAGTGGTCGGCATGCACGGCTATGTCGGCAGTGATATGGCTGATGTGCTGGTGATGAAGGGCACCCTTTACAAGTCCTCGATTGCCGTATTCGTCCACGATGGTGTCGCCAGGGAGTTGGATCTCATTCTCTATGAAATGAACCTTTCCGCCATTGACATGATAGCGCACGCCAGTAGGCTTTATGGTCATCGCCCCGTCGGTAACGATGTCGCCCGTGAGGTTGAGCTCGCTCAGGTCGCCCCACAGCCTCAGCTCGCCGTTGCCGTGGAGGTCAACGTCGTCGAGGAAGCTGGAACAGAGGTTTCCAAGAAACTCTGCGCGCGTGTTGTCGAGCCTCATGTCCAAGTCGATATAATGTTTTTTCGTGGAGACGTAGCCATTGACGTAGGTGTTCGACGGTATGGCTCCCGAAGGTTCTTGTATGGTGTCGCAAGTCATGCCGGAGATGTTTATCTGGCCCTCGCTGAGTTTCCAGCCCACATTGGCATGGAGCGTGCCGAGCCGTCCTTCGATGAGCCGGAAACCGTCTACTCGCAAGGTGGCATTGATGTCGGGACTTGCAAAAAGGCCCTTCACGCTCGCCGTGCCCGATGCCGCTCCGCTGAACTCTACGGAGTGGAAGTTGACTAGGTCGAGCAGATAGCCCACGTCAACATTTGACAGATGGGCGGAGAGCGAGTCTTGGCTGCTGTCGGAGCCTGTGCCCGACACGAGTATGCCCTGCGAGCCGCTGCTTATGGCGAAATCGTGAACCTCAAGACGATTCTTGCTATAGAGTATTGTTGACGGATGCACCTCGAACAGCGTGTCGCCGACATGGAATTGCGACTTGTTGAAATTGACGAGCGCAAGCGTCTTGCCTTCGGGGGTCTTGCGAAATGCCACGTCGGCATCCAACGCGCCGCGAAGGCGTTGCGCCTTGGCGTGGTTGTCGAGCGAGAGTTGAGCCGTGATGCGGTCGAAGCCCGCTGAGGCTTTCAGTCCTATGTCGGTACCCACACGCTCGTTGGCCATGTTAGTGAACCCGCCATCCACAGACAGCACGCCATCCACCGTGCGCACCTTGGCGCTGACATTCTTGAAGTGGCGGTCGCCCCAAACCACGTCAGGGGCGGAGACGTCGGCGTCGAGCGAGATGCCGTCCCTGCCGAAAGAAGCCTTCACCGACACGGTGTCGAGGATGTCGAGCGGCAGGTTGAGGAAAGGCCGTGCCCAATCGCTGTCGGTGAGACGCGCCACGAAGTCGACAGATCCCACGTTGATGGGGCGATAATGGAATGGTGCGAGGTTGGTGATGCCTGGCAGCTTCTTCACGATGACGTTCTCTATCGCCTGCGGCAAGACCGCATAGTCGAACTTGCCGTAAACCGCCGCCATGCCAAAGTCGCTGTTCATGAGCAGGTAATGCCCACGCTGGGAGTGGCCGGCACGCAGCCTCAACGAGTCGAGAGCATAGTTGTCGTCGCCTTGTCGCATCACGAAATTGTCTAACCGCAGATAACCGTCCGCGGTGTTTATGTCGCGCCCACGGAAGTTGGCATCTACCGTTCCGCTATAAGTGGCCTTGGCCAGGCGACCTTCGAACAGTCGCAATGCTGAAGGCAGGAAACAATTGACAGACCCTTTGAGCCTCACCGCTTTTTCCGTCCCTTGGAGTTTCACGCCACCATCGACGGAGAGGCTGACGTTAGGGTCGTCGATGCTCACGCGCCCCTCCACCATACCATCGGCAAAAGTGGCATTGAGCGATATGTTGCGGTAGGCATAATTATTATAGTCGAATCGCTTCACGTCTCCCTTGAGCTCGAAACGTTTTGCCTTGATGTCGCCGCCACCGACAACATCTGCCGCCAGCGTGCCAAAATGTTGGTTGTCAAGAGTCTTTTTGAGGTCAAACGCTTCGGTGGTTATGTGTCCGCCTACGTGTTGTCCTCGCTTGTTGAGGTCAAGCACCGCCGCTCCCGCGCTTGTGCGCAATTTTCCCTTGGCTTGCAAGTCCTGCCCCTTGCCCGAGGCAGTGCCATTGAAAGCAATGTCTCCCAATCGCGTAACGACCTCAGGAACCTTACCAGCAAAATATTTCACCACATTGGCATTGACGTGGAACTGCCTCACGTCGGCATGCCATGCCATGGGCTTGCCCGTCAAGAGCCACCCTTCGGCTGAGAGGCGAAGGTCTGACGGTTTGTCGAAATCGTGGAATCCGGCATAGCGCGGCATGGCGATGTCGAGTTGGCTCAAGCCGATGCGCCGTCCGCTGCCCCGAGCCGAGAGCTTGACAAGGACAGGCCTGTTGACTGACGAGAGTGCTGGTAAAAAGGCACGGAAATCGTAAGGATTGACGCGCGACGTAGCCAAGGTGAGGGCAAAGCTTCGTGCCCCCTTGCCGTTGCTTGCCTCAGCATGAGGAATGGATATCTCAGTGCCAGGCATGCTCAAAGAGAAATTGTCGATGGCAACCGACTTCTTAGTTGCCACGGCCTTAAAGGAGAACGAGTTGACATTAAGCCCCGACGCCTCGCGTAGCGACAATTTCTTCAAGAAAGCATGATAGGAGTTGCCGTCTACTATGTCGAAGACAATGTGGGAGCTAATCTCTGAAATGTTCAGGTGGTTGATGTCAAAGGTCTTGAGCCGCGGCTTGTCCCATCGGTTCCAAGCCACCTTGCCATGGCGGATAATGAGGCTGTTGATGGCAAGATTGAGACGCGACTTCTTGGTGGTGTCCTTCGAGGCAAGGGCGTCGAGAACGAATTGGAAGTTGGGGCTCGACTTCGTGTTTTCCTTATAAAGGTTAAACTTAGGGGTAAACACCTGCGCCGACGTGATGGTGATTTTCCCGCTAGCCAAGTCGGTATAGCTGAACTTTACGGAAAGACGCGACACCCACAGCATTCGCTTTCCGCGCTTGTCGAGCATTGCCACGTCGTCGACAATGATGCGGTTGAAGATGCCAACGTCTACCCTGCCCACCGAGACCGGAGTGCCAAACTTATCAGATATGGCAGACGCCACGGCGGTCCCCAATGCCGACTGGATCACAGGAACGCGCACAATGACCATGACGGCAAGACAAAGACCCACCGCCAGCCATACGAGATAATTTATTATTCGCCTTAGCCTCTTCAATAGAAACGGAAATGTAATGCAGAAGTTAACTTCTTGCAAAATTAAAGAAAAAATAATCCTTATAAAAGAAAAAGAGTGACGATTTATCTTAATTGGCACAAAAAATGACTAAATTTGCACACAAAGTACATCAAAATCTTTTTTATCTGTTCTATGGCAAATGTAATTAAGTTGCGTAAAGGCTTAGACATTAACCTGGCAGGGAAAGCCGTGAAAGAGAGAGTGGCGACACCACAAAGCTCCCTTTTTGGTCTTTCCCCGTTGTCTTTCCCCGGCATCACTCCTAAGCTGTCGGTTAAGGAAGGCGACCACGTGCTCGCCGGAGAGCCACTGTTCGTGAGCAAGCAATGCCCCGAATTGGGCTTCGCGTCTCCAGTTAGCGGTACCGTGAAAGCCGTGGCAAGAGGAGCCCGACGCAAGGTTCTTATGGTGACGGTTGAGGCCGACTCTACCCAACAGGCTCACGACTACGGCAAGGCTGATGTAGCCACGCTTGACGGTGAGGCCGTGAAAAACAAGCTCTTGGAAGCTGGCATCTTCGGTTATGTCAACCAGTTGCCTTATGGCGTGGTGGCAAACCCACAGACTAACCCCGACGGCATATTCGTGTCCGCGTTGCGCGACATGCCCCTGGCATGCGACTTCGAGGTGGAGCTGCAAGGCAACGAGGAAGCGTTCAAGACCGGTCTCAAGGCTTTGGCCCGAATAGCCACCGTACACCTTGGCACGGGAGCAAAGCAAACGGCACAAGCCCTGACAAACGTGGAGGGCGTGGACCTCAACGTCTTCGATGGCCCTTGCCCGGCAGGAAACGTCGACGTGCAAATAAACCACGTCGCCCCGATGAGCAAGAACAAGACCGTGTGGACCGTGGATCCGACTTCTGTAATCTTCATCGGCCGTCTGTTCCTTACCGGAAAGGTTGACCTCACGCGAACCATCGCCGTAGCAGGAAGCAGGGTGAAAGCTCCTTCCTACACCGACGTGAAGGTCGGCACGCCACTGAAGGACATTCTCGCAGGAAGGTTGGAAGAGGCGGGACACTCACGCATCATCAACGGTAACCCCCTCACCGGAACGAAAGACAGCATCGACGGATTCCTCGGCGCGCACACGTCTGAAGTGACCGTGATACCGGAAGGCGACGACATCGACGAGACACTCGGATGGATTCTCCCACGCACTAAGCAGTTCTCGGTAAACCGCAGCTATTTCTCGTGGCTCTTCGGCAAGAAGAAAACCTACGACCTCGACGCGCGCGTCAAGGGAAGTGAGCGCCACATGATAATGAGCGGAGAATATGGCAAGGTGTTGCCAATGGACATCTACGCCGAATATCTCATCAAGGCCATCATCGCCGGCGACATCGACAAGCAAGAGCAGCTCGGCATCTACGAGGTGACCCCGGAGGACTTCGCCCTCGCCGAGTTCGTGGACAGCTCTAAGCTGCCGTTGCAGCAACTGGTGCGCGAAGGTCTCGACATACTGAGAAAAGAGAACGCGTAAGGTCAGGCGGCAATGCCTGAACAAACATTCTTTCAACATTAATCACACAATCCAATATTAATCCAATATTTGGAATGAACGCAATAAAACAATATTTCGATAAGATACGGCCCAACTTTGAGGAAGGCGGCAAGTTGCATGCCCTGAGAAGTGTGTACGAAGGATTTGAGTCGTTCCTTTTCGTACCCAACACCACGTCAACGAGCGGCGCCTCCATCCACGACTCCATCGACTCGAAGCGCATAATGAGCTTTGTGGTAATAGCGTTGATACCAGCCCTGCTCTTTGGCATGTACAACGTGGGCTATCAAAACTATCTCGCCGCCGGCACCCTTGCCACGGCATCATTCTGGAGCATCTTCGGCTTCGGCTTCCTCGCCGTGCTGCCAAAGATTCTCGTGAGCTACATCGTGGGCCTGGGCATTGAGTTCGCATGGGCACAATGGAAAGGCGAGGAGATACAGGAAGGATACCTCGTTTCGGGTATCATCATACCTCTCATCATCCCCGTGACCACTCCGTTGTGGATTCTCGCGTTGGCTTGCGCCTTCGCCGTTATTTTCTGCAAGGAGATCTTCGGAGGCACCGGCATGAACATCTTCAACGTGGCCGTGGGCGCACGTATGTTCCTCTTTTTCTCTTATCCGTCACAGATGACGGGCGACGCGATCTGGGTGGCAAACCACAGCATCTTCGGCTTGGGCAACACCCTCCCCGACTCCTTCACCATGGCAACGCCTTTGGCGCACGTGGCACAAGGCACGCCTTTGGACGCATCAGTCTGTGACCTGATAACGGGCTTCATCCCCGGCTGCATAGGCGAGACCTCGGTGGTGGCAATAGCCATAGGCGCGATCATCCTGCTCTGGACAGGCATAGCAAGCTGGAAGACCATGCTGAGCGTCTTCGTAGGCGGTTCTGTCATGGGAGTTATCTTCCATGCCACTGGAGCGTCTTCGATAGACTGGTGGGAGCAACTCCTCCTCGGCGGTTTCTGCTTCGGTGCCGTCTTCATGGCGACAGACCCCGTGACATCAGCCAGGACGGAAACTGGCAAGTGGATCTACGGATTTATCGTTGGCGCGATGGCTATCATCGTGCGCGTGAAGAACCAAGGCTATCCAGAGGGAATGATGCTCGCCATATTCTTTGGCAACATGATTGCGCCGCTCATTGACTATTGTGTAGTTGAGTGCAACATCTCAAAACGAGCCAAACGCAGCAAGGTTTCTGAATAAAAGCATAAAGGAAATGAAAACTAACAGCAATTCATATACCATTATCTACTCGGCCGTCATCGTCGTGGTAGTGGCATTTCTCCTTGCCTTCGTCTATCAGGCATTAAAGCCCATGCAGACTGCCAACGAGGCCCTGGCAAAGAAAAAGCAGATACTCTACAGCCTCAACATACGCGGACTCGACGACAACGCCGCTGAAGCGAAATACAAGGAAGTAGTGAAATCGGAGCAGACCGTCGACGGCAGCGAAATGTTCGTATGCGACATCGACGGAAAGGCGAAATATGTATTCTCCATGACCGGAAGCGGCCTTTGGGGCGGCATAAGTGGATACGTGTCGGTAAACGACGACAAGACCACCGTCTACGGCGCATATTTCAACCACGAGGGCGAGACCGCCGGACTTGGCGCTGAGATCAAGGACAGCCAGAAATGGCAAGAGAAATTCCAGGGCAAGAAGCTCTTCAAGGATGGAGACCGCAGCACAATAGCCTTGTCGGTGAACAAGGAAGTGACGGACCCAGCCACACAGGTCGATGCCGTGACAGGTGCCACGCTCACCTCAAACGGTGTGGCAACCATGCTCCACGACGGACTTGGCAAGTTCCTGAAGTTCCTCAACAGCAAATAATTTTTTCACGGAACGACAAAATTATCGAATTATGAGTTTATTTTCAAAACAGAATAAGGCGGCATTCTCCGAGCCTCTGCACCTGAACAACCCCATCATGGTACAGGTGCTTGGCATCTGTAGTGCCCTTGCCGTTACTTCACAGCTCAAGCCCGCCATCGTGATGGGTCTCGCGGTAACAGTGATCACGGCATTCTCCAACGTCATCATCTCCATCATCCGCAAGACCATACCGATGCGCATTCGCATCATCGTGCAACTCGTTGTCGTAGCGGCGCTTGTGACTATCGTAAACCAGATTCTCGGGGCATTCGCCTACGATGTCAGCGTGGAGCTGAGCGTATACGTCGGACTGATAATCACCAACTGTATCCTCATGGGCCGCTTGGAGGCTTTTGCCATGATGAACAAGCCTTGGCCCTCTTTCCTCGACGGAATAGGCAACGGTCTCGGCTATGCGGCTATTCTTGTCATGGTGGGTGCCTTCCGCGAGTTCTTCGGAAGAGGTTCGCTCCTCGGGTTCCAAATAATACCTGAGGGTGCTTACGACCTCGGCTATATCAACAATGGCATGATGACCATGTCGTGCACGGCCCTTATCCTCATCGGCTGCATCATTTGGGTCAACAGGGCCTTCTTTGTTAAAGACGAAAAGAAGTAATAAGAAATGGAACACGCTATAGCATTACTCTGCAGGTCTATATTTGTAGACAACATGATTTTCGCTTACTTCCTCGGCATGTGCTCATACCTGGCTGTAAGCAAGAATGTCAAGACCTCTCTCGGATTGGGTCTTGCCGTGACCTTCGTGCTCTTAATCACTGAGCCTATCAACTATCTCTTGCAAACGTATGTCCTTGGTCCCGACTGCTTGGTAAACGGGGTGGATCTGAGCTACCTCAGCTTCATCCTCTTCATTGCCATCATCGCAGGCATCACGCAGCTCGTGGAAATGGCAGTGGAGAAGTTCTCTCCGTCGCTCTATGCGTCTTTGGGTATCTTCTTGCCACTCATCGCCGTCAACTGTGCCATCATGGGTGCGTCACTTTTCATGCAACAGCGCATCAAGCTCCCCATCGACAACGCACAGGCAATCTCCAACATTGGCGACAGCATAGCCTACGCCCTTGGAAGCGGACTGGGATGGACACTTGCCATTGTCATGTTCGGAGCCATTCGTGAGAAGATGGAATACAGCGACATCCCCAAGCCACTGCAAGGCATGGGTATCGCCTTCATAACCGTCGGCCTCATGGCCATGGCAATGATGTGCTTCAGTGGGCTTAAGTTCTGACAACCACTAAAGAAGAAACAACATAGAACAAACATAGAATAAAGAAATAATAAGAATATGGGACAATTTATAGGCGTAAGCATAGCAGTGTTTCTCGTCATCATCATCCTCTTGGTGGCGATGCTGCTTATCGCTAAGAAATATCTCAGCCCGAGCGGAAAGGTAACCATCACCATCAATGGCGACAAGAAATTGGAAGTGGATCAGGGCGGCTCGCTGCTCTCCACACTCAACGAGAATGGCGTACACCTCTCCTCAGCTTGCGGCGGTAAAGGCAGCTGCGGACAATGCCGTCTGCAAGTCCTCGAAGGCGGTGGCGAGATACTCGACACTGAGAAAGGCCACTTCTCACGCAAGGAGATTAAGGACCATTGGCGTCTTGGATGCCAGACAAAGGTTCACGGTGACCTCAGCGTGAAAGTATCCGATTCTATCCTTAACGTCAAGGAATGGGAGTGCACTGTCATCTCCAACAAGAACGTTTCTAGTTTCATAAAGGAATTCAAGGTGGCGTTGCCTCCTGGAGAGCACATGGACTTCGTGCCTGGCTCGTATGCACAGATTGCCATCCCTGCCTACGACACCATAGACTACGACAAAGACTTTGACAAGTCGCTCATAGGCGAGGAATATATCGGAGTATGGGAGAAATTCAACATTCTCTCGCTCAAGGCCCACAACCCAGAGCCTACAGTTCGCGCATACTCAATGGCCAACTACCCTGCCGAGGGCGACATCATTACGCTCACCGTGCGTATAGCCTCGACACCGTTCTTGCCACGCCCTCAAGTAGGATTCCAGGACGTGCCAACGGGCATCGGTTCCAGCTACATCTTCTCACTCAAGCCAGGCGACAAGGTGCGCATGAGCGGCCCTTACGGCGACTTCCATCCCAAGTTTGACAGCAAGCGTGAGATGATTTGGATTGGCGGTGGCGCAGGTATGGCTCCGCTTCGTGCGCAAATCATGCACATGACAAAGACGCTCCACACCACAGACCGCGAGCTCCATTTCTTCTATGGTGCCCGCAGCTTGAGCGAGGCATTCTTCATGGAGGACTTCTGGGAATTGGAGAAGGAATTCCCCAATTTCCACATGCACCTCTCCCTCGACCGTCCCGACCCTGTCGCCGACGCCCAAGGCGTGAAGTATTATGCAGGATTTGCCGTAAACTGCGTGCGCGACACTTATCTCAAAGACCACGAGGCACCAGAGGATTGCGAGTATTATCTCTGTGGACCACCAATGCTCATCAAGACCGTCACCGACTATCTCGACAGCCTCGGCGTAGAGCAGGATAGCATAATGTACGACAATTTCGGGTAGTCCACGGGCAAACCGGAACAAACTTTCGACAAACTATAATAAACCATAACAAAGTCGCTGAATTTCAGCGGCTTTGTTGCGTTTATGGGAGTAACGCAGTTGTGGTTAGCTTTTATTTTGTTATTGGTTTGTTTGGGCAGTGTCCGTCCCGTTTTTGTCCCCCACACACTAACATCACATATTGCACTCGCCGCTCGTGTCATTACGGCCTCTATTTCAATAAATAATCTTACCAATTGACCATATATTCCGAAAAATTGCGTAAGTTTGCAAACAAATAAATTGAGCAACGTCAATGGCAAACAAAAGCAGTAGCGCGACTAACATAATTCCAAAACTCAAGAAAACAATAAAATATACAGGCATTGCGATTGGGATACCTGTGGCTTTAATTATTGTCTTGTCGCTTCTTCTCTACTTTCCTCCTTTTCAAAATTGGGCGGTTTCAAAAGCCTCTGCCATTGCCTCGGAAAAGATGGGCATGCGCGTCAGCGTTGGACACGTGAGGCTGGCTTTCCCGCTCGACCTTGCCCTTGAAGACGTGCGCGCCTTCGAGCAGAACGATTCCGTCAGAGGAAAGACTGACACCGTGGCAATAGTCTCGCGTGCCGTGGCCAACGTACAACTCCTGCCGCTCTTTCACAAGCAAGTTATGGTGGACGAATTGTCGTTGCGCGACATGCAGCTCAATACGACACATTTTGTTAGCGACCTGCGCGTCAGCGGAAAGATAGGGGAACTAAAGGTCAAGGCTCATGGCATTGACCTGTCGAAGGAGCACGTAAGGGTGAACCGTGCTATTCTGAACAATGCCAACTTGCTTGTCGAGGTATCCGACACGGCGAAGAAAGACACTGCTAAGACTGCAAACTTCTGGAAAATCAACCTCGACGATATAAGCATACGCAACACCGCCTTCGCTCTTCACACCCCCGGCGACACCATCTCCGTGGCGTTGCTCATGAACAAGGGGAAGGCGCAAGGTGTCTACATGGATCTTTTCAAGAACCTATACTCCGTGAGGCGTATCGATTGGGCTGGTGGTTGGCTCAACTACGACAAGCAACCATCCGTCGTGGCGAAGACGGGCTTCGACCCTAACCATATTGCCGTGGATGGCTTACAACTCAAGATAGACTCTTTCCTTTTCTGTTCGCCGTCTATAAAGCTGAATGTTCTCGCCGCTGCTTTCCATGAGAAATGCGGACTCGATGTCGCCAACGTGAAAGGAGCTTTCCGCATGGACAGCGTAGGCATAACTCTGCCCGAACTGCGCTTGAAGACTCCATCTTCCGATGTTCTGCTGGCGTTTAAAATGGACATGAACGCCTTCTCTACCGACCTCCCAGCCGATAGCACGGGATCTTTCGCCGTCAACCTCCACGGCACCCTTGGCAGCAAAGACCTCATGACCCTCGCGTCGCCTTACATGCCGCATGAAATCTGCAACATATGGCCTCGCGTGCCTCTTGTCGTTGATGGCAAGATTGGCGGAAACCTCCACAGGCTGCACATAAACGGCCTCCACCTCTCCATGCCTGAGATAATGAAGGTGAACGCGGATGGATTCGTGGCCAACGTTACGAGTCCCGCAAGCATTCGCGCAAACATGAACTTAAACGCCTTGGCCAGCAACCTTGCCTTTATCACGCCGCTGCTGCCCAAGAGCGTCACGTCGAACATCAACATTCCCCGCGGCATAGGTCTCCGTGGCAACGTGAAGTTGGACGGCAAGCAACTCGCCACCAAATTCTCAGCCTCACAAGGCGGAGGCACGATAGGAGGCTCATTGAGTCTTGACATGAAACGGATGGCTTACGATGCCAACATCAAGTCGCGCCGCATGCCAATAGCCCATTTCCTCAAGCACCAGCCTGTGCATCCTTTCACGGGTTCAATAACGGCACACGGCAGCGGCACCGACTTTCTTTCTCCCAACACCAATTTGCGTGCCGCAGTTGACATCAAGGCTCTCGGATATGACAAATACAACCTCGACGGAATCAACCTGACGGCGAGCCTCAACAGAGGTCATCTCGTGGCAAACGCCGACTGTCGCAACAAGGCTTTGCAAGGCAAGATAGGGCTCGACGGCCTCTTGTCGCAACTGCATATTGGCAAGAACAAGACAAGCGTATGCACAATTACCGCCGACCTTTCCCACATCGATCTGCAAGCACTTCACGTTGTGGACGAGCCGACGACCGTGACGGTATGCGGACAAGTGGACGTGGCAACCAACCTCGACAAGTTTTATAAGGTTCAGGGGCTGTTCTCCGACATCACTGTCAAGAATGGCAACAAGCTTCTGCGTCCCAACGATGTGTCGTTTGACATCTACACCAATAGCGACACCACCCGCGCCCTTGCCGACTGCAACGACTTCCATCTCAACCTCCACGCGTCTGGCGGCTACGAGACGTTGCTCAAGTCTGTCACGCCTTTCATGACAGAGCTTCAACGGCAGATAAACGACAAGTACATAGATCAGGAACGGTTGCGCTGTCGTTTGCCACAACTCCAATTTACCCTGCAAACTGGCACCAGCAACTTCGTGGCACAGATCCTCCACCACTACGGCATCGACTTTAACTCCATCAACATGGACGTAACGACGTCGCCAACCGATGGCATCAACGGCTTTGCCGAGGCTATGGGGCTTGTCGTGGACAGCATGGCGCTCGACACGGCTCGGTTGAAACTGTCGTCGGCACAAAAAGACATGACCTACAACCTTGAGGTGCACAATGGCAAGAAAAGCCAGTTGCCGTTCCACGCCTTCCTCGATGGCGCCATCACTGGCCACGGCACATGGATCAAACCTCGTGTTTACGATGCGAAAGGCGAACTTGGCGTCAGCCTAAGCCTCATGGCGGAGATGAAGCAAGGTGGTATAAACTTGCGTATCTTCGACAGCAACCCAATCCTTGGATACAAGGCGTTTGAGGTCAACGACAGCAACTACATCTTCCTTGGCGACAACCGACGCGTAAAGGCAGACGTGAAACTCACCGCCGTCGATGGCACAGGTTTGCAGATATACAGCGACGACAACGACCCAGAGGCGTTGCAAGACATCACGGCATCGCTCCACAGGCTTGACATAGGCAAGATACTGTCTGTCATCCCCTACGCGCCCAGCATCACGGGCGTGCTCGACGGCGACTTCCACCTGACGCAAACAAAGGAAGACCTGACCATGTCGTCGTCTGTCAACGTGGACAAGATGACCTATAACGATTGCGCCTTGGGCAATGTGGGCACGGAGTTCACCTACATGCCACAAACTGGTGGAGGACACTATGTCGATGGAATCATAACCAAGGACGGCGAGGAGCTCGGCACGCTAAAGGGAACATATTTCTCCGTGGGCAAAGGAGTGCTCGATGCCACTCTCGACATGACACACATGCCGATGGATTTCATCAACGGTTTCGTTCCCAATGGGCTCTTTGGCTTCAAAGGCTACGCCGAAGGCAAGCTCACCTTGAAAGGCTCACCATCTCAACCAAACGCCAACGGCGAGTTGTTTCTCGACTCATGCTGCCTGTTCTCAGAGCCTTACGGTATGGAGATAAGGTTCGCCGATGACCCCGTGGCCATAGAGGACAGCCGCATTGTGCTGGAAAACTTTGAGGTGTTCGCCCACAACGACTCGCCTCTCAACATATCCGGCACCATCGATTTCGCAGACCTGTCGAAGATGATGGTAAACGTGAGGATGCGCGCGGCCAACTACCTGCTCATCGACTCAAAAGAGAAAGCTCGCTCCGAGGCATACGGCAAGGCGTTCGTCAACTTCAACGGAACCGCCCAAGGGCTCATCGACAACCTGCGCGTAAGGGGCGTGATGGACATTCTCGGCACGACAGACCTTAAATACAACCTCAAGGACTCGCCTCTCAACACCGATGACCAGCTGAAAGGCCTCGTAGAGTTCACCGACTTCAGCGACACCACCAACGACGTGATCAACCAACCACCGCTCACAGGTCTCAACATGGACTTGTCGCTCAACATCGACGAGGGGGCACACATAAACTGTTATCTCAACGCCTCGAAGTCAAACTATGTCGACGTGATTGGCGGCGGAGAGATGCGAATGCAATACAACACCGTGGATGGCGTGATATTGCGAGGCAGATACACCATAAACAATGGCGAGATGAAATACGAGCTTCCGGTCATTCCGCTCAAGACATTCACCATAGCCCAAGGCTCTTACATTGAGTTCACGGGCGACCCGATGAACCCTCGCCTGTCTCTCACCGCCACGGAAACAACCAAGTCGACCGTAGGCACGTCATCGGGCAACGGCAGGGTAGTAAACTTCACGTGTGGGGTGAAAGTGTCGAAAACGCTGCAGAACATGGGGTTGGAGTTCACCATCGACGCGCCAGAAGACATGACCATCCACAACCAGCTTCAGGCAATGACAGTGGAAGAGCGTGGCAAGCAGGCGGTGACGATGCTCACCACAGGCATGTATCTCGCCGATGGCAACACGTCGAGCTTCTCCATGAACTCCGCGCTCTCTGCGTTCCTCAACTCGCAGATAAACCAGATATCAGGCAAGGCCCTGCGCACACTCGACATAGGCTTCGGCATCGACAACAGTTTCACTGCCACGGGACAGCTACATACCGACTACTCGTTCAAGTTCGCGCGCCGGTTCTGGAACAACCGCTTGAAGCTAAGCATCGGCGGCAAATTGTCGTCGGGCGCTGACGCTGCCATGAGCAACGAGACCTTCTTCGACAACGTCTCAGTAGAATATCGCGTCTCTCCAGTGTCAAACATGTATCTCAACCTCTTCTACATACGCGACAGCTACGACTGGCTCGAAGGCAATGTCTCCCGCTTCGGAGGCGGATTCCTATGGCGAAAGAAACTCAATTCGCTTTCCGACATTTTCCGACTGAAGACGACAGATACCACAACACCCGACTCAACAAATACAAAGACAAAAACTCTGTAAACATGATCAAAAAGGTATATACCTTGTACCTACTCGCCTTAGGGCTGGTCCTTTCCGCGTGTTCCTCAACAAAAAGCATACCGGAAGGCGACCAACTCTTTATCGGAGTGGAAAACATCAACTATATCACCGACAACAAAGACAGCCACTTTGCCTCAACCAAGGAGGAAATAGACGCAGCCCTTGCTACTGCGCCAAACGGGGCGATATTCGGGTCGGGCGTACGCTCGCCCTTCCCCATAGGCTTATGGGTATGGAATGAGTTCACGGGCAAGGACGACGGTTTCTCTCAATGGATGCTCAAGAGTTTTGGCACCAATCCCGTGCTGATGTCGTGGGTCAACCCTGCCTTGCGCGCCAAGGTGGCAAAGCTCGTGTTGCAGGCGCATGGATATTTTCGAGGCAACGTCGAATATGAGGTGATGGAACAGAGCAACCCGAAAAAGGCAAAGATAAGATACAACGTGCTGCCAGATCACCTGTTCACCATCGACTCCCTGCGCTATATCGGCTTTCCAAAGTCCACCGACAGCCTGCTGGCAAGCACCGCCTCTAACGCGAAGATACACAATGGCGACGCTTTCGACGTGACGGCTCTCGATGGGGAGCGGGCACGCATCAGCAACCTTTTTCGCAACAATGGCTACTTCTACTACCAGCCTTCCTACGCCTCCTACCTCGCCGACACCACAAGCGTACCCGGAAAGGCGTTGTTGAGATTCCAAACAATCAACAACATTCCTGCGATGGCAACGAGGAAATGGCATATCGGGAAGATAAACATAGACATGCACAAGAGCTACAACGACGCGTTGGACGACAGCTTGAGCCACCGAGACTTCACCATCCACTTCAATGGCAAGAAGCCTCCGGTGAAGTTTGGCACCATCCTAAAGAACATGCACATCATGCCAAAAGCCCAATACAGCTATTTCAAGCATCAGGAAAGCGCCAACAAGCTGGCATCGACAGGTATCTTCTCGATGGTCGACTTCAATTTCGCCCCTCGCGACACCACAGGACGCGCCGACACGCTCGACCTGCACCTCAACCTCGTCCTCGACAAGCCTTACGACTTCTACGTACAGGGCAACCTCACTGGCAAGACAAACAACCGCATAGGACCGGGCTTCACAGTGGGCCTGACAAAGCGCAACGCGTTTCATGGCGGCGAACTGCTCGACATAAACCTCAAGGGAAGTTACGAGTGGCAAACGGGACACAAGGCCAAAAACGCTGGCTCCAAACTCAACAGCTATGAGTATGGCATCGACGCGTCGCTCACCTTCCCGTCACTTATCATGCCATGGGCATCAAAGGTAAGGGAGCGGCTCATAAGGCGAGCCATACGCACCAAATACTTCCCACAACTGTCCACAAAGCTGACGTTCTCGTCTGACATCGTGAGGCGTTCATCTTTCTTCACCCGACACATCGTATCGGGCGAGTGGGCGTATGAGTTCCAGACCACTCAACAGAGCCGACACCAGTTCTCTCCCCTAAATTTCTCTTACGACTACATGCGCCGCTCATCGGCAGAGTTCGACTCCGTGCTCAACGCCAACCCATATCTCTACTACACCATGCGCAACCAGTTCATACCTCGCATGCAGTATGTCTACACTTACACGTCGCCCAGCGACCACAAGAGCCCACTGTGGTGGCAGACCACGGTGTCGGAGTCGGGAAACATCCTCTCGTTGGGCTATCTCGCAGCAGGCAAGAAATGGGGCGACAAGAACAAAAAGATGTTCAGGAACCCTTATGCCCAATTCTTCAAGATCGAGTCGGAATTGGTGAAGACATGGTGGCTATCGCCTCACTCCACTCTCGTGGGACACGTCAACGCGGGCGTCATCTGGAGCTACGGCAACTCAGAGGACGCGCCTTATTCTGAGCAGTTCTATGTGGGTGGCGCCAACTCCATACGCGCCTTCACCGTGAGGACTATAGGTCCTGGCTCTTATCACGACGCGGCCTCAGCCGGTGTCTATTATCTTGACCAAACTGGCGACATCAAGTTCTTGGCAAACCTTGAATACCGCCCAAGGCTCTTCGGCAACCTATATGGCGCGCTCTTCCTCGATGCCGGCAACGTGTGGAAAATGAACGACGACTACCGCCAAGGCGGTAAATTCAAGATGAAGAACGTTCTTCAGGAAATGGCACTTGGCACGGGTGCGGGCCTTCGCTACGACATGGGTTTCCTCGTGATACGTCTCGACTGGGGTGTCGGACTTCACGTCCCCTACAAGAGCGGCTTTTACAACGTGGGGAAGTTCAAGGACTCGCAAAGCCTCCACTTCGCCGTGGGATATCCGTTCTAAGAGAATACAAACAACAAAACAATACATCAAAAAAAGTTGGCATAACTCCGAAAGCATCACGTAGAGCTTTCGTGGTTATGCCAACTTTTTTAGTTTATGCCTTCCTGAGGCAATTAGTCCTTGCTTGTTATAAGGAGCTTTGCGCCTGATTCGATGGCGGCCTTGATGTCAGCTCCTCCGCTTTGCACCTTGCATGCGCTGATATCGTCACCCATGGTCTCTGTTATCTTGAGCTGCCCGATGCGTTTCTTTGCTTCCTTGCCTGCCACGGTCTGCACCGTATAGACATCAAAGTGTTGTCCAGCGTAGCATCCCCATTTCTCGCCCAGGTCTATGTAAACCTCCTTGGCCTTCTTGTCGGTGGCGCGTTTGCCTTCCACGATAGAAGCGTAGAGAGGGAAAGCGTCGTTTACCGCTTCTCTCAAGTAGCTCTTCATCCTGCTGATGGCATAGCCAAGGGCCTTGTCCTCGGTCTCGCACCATCCGCTTGCCCAAGAGCTTGTGTTGACCGTTATAGTGAGAACCATTTTCCCGTTGCGTATGTTCTTCAGGTTGACAGTGCCAACGATGTTTCCGCAATATTCCGTGCTCTCATGGCTTTTCTTCTCTTCATCGGTCCATGTGTTTACACGTCTGGTGCAAGAAATGGAAGAGATCGACGCGTCGCAGTACATGGCATCCTCACCTTCCGCGAGGTCGTCCACAGAGAGATTGTCTACCGTGCGAACGCGACGGGCGCTACCTATTCCGCCGAGGATGGCTTCTTTCACGGCTTCCTCATATTCGGGATGGTCTGTCTTGCTCGTGTTAGTGCCGGCGGCAGCCTGGAGAACGTCACCGAATATCTTGCCTACCGTCTTGCCTACCGTTTCCTTCTTGGCAACAGGTTGTGTATAGTTGAGCGTGCCGCGCACACATCTGTATATTACATTGCGCTCCGCTTGTGCGAAAAGGTTTGTTGCCATGACGAGGGCAACAACGACGAAGAATAATCTGTGTTTCATATCGAGTTGTATTTGAATTAAACAGAGGTTGGCAAAATTATAATAAATATTTCTATTATCACTCGTTTTGGAATAAATATTATGCCAATTGACACAAAATCATTGGTTTTTTGCACAAAATGAGGGAATCACAGGTTCTTGGGGGCGTCGTTGCAGCCATTCACGTCCTTGCTCTTGGCTATGCATTTGCCGCTATTAGGGACGTTGGGTTTTTAAATATTTGTCATACTCGCAAGCTGTCAGCAAGAAAGCGCCCACGCCAAAGTTGGCCTGTGAGTTGGCATCTACGGTCTGTCCGGGGATGGCGCGCTCGCCGATAGGCTGCACATAACCCACCTTGCCGTCTGCCTGAAGAGCGGTCTCCGTGAGATATATCCAGGCGCGGTCGATGGTCTTCTTATATTCTTTCTTGTTGAGATATCCATTGTTGACACCCCAAAGCATACCGTATGTGAAGAAAGCGGTACCACTGGTCTCTGGACCCGGGGCATGGTCTGGGTCCATCATCGAGCGCGTCCAATATCCCTCGGGCTGCTGGATGTCGGCCACAGCCTTAGCCAACTTCTGAAACTTGTCCACGAAGAACTGGTAGTGCTGATAGTCTTTTGGCATATCCTGAAGCACTTTTGCCAAGCCTGCCAGCACCCATCCGTCGCCACGCGCCCAGAAGTCTTTCTTGCCGTTGGCACTTGTGTGCTTGGGATAGACATACTTGCCGTCGCGGAAGTAGAGGTCGGTCTCCTTGTCGAACATAATCTCATCGGTGGTGAGAAGATTGGCGTAGAGCTTGTCGAGATATTTCACGTCGCCGGTGAGCTTGTACATCTTGGTCATCACGGGCATCACCATATAGAGGGCATCGCTCCACCACCAATAGTCGGTAGGCTCGGAGTAGGCCTCGTAGTGCATCACTTCCTTAGCACGCTTCACCATAAACTCGGAAGCTTCGGCGTTGCCTTTCTCCTTTTCTATATTATAGAGATCGATATAGGTCTGGAAGCAAATCTGCCAGTCGCCGAAGAGCACCCAGTCTTTGCCCTCGCCGTATGGCTTGTATCTCCACTTGGCAGGATTGGCCTGTGTGGCACCGCTCCAGTTGTTGAAGTCGGCCCAAGCCATCGTGTAGTCGAGCATCTTCTGGTCTTTGAGGAGCTTATACACCTCCATGTTGCCCGTATGGTAGGCGGCGTTGTCCCAGAAGGAGCGCACTTCCGCCTTGTTGTTGGCTTGCCAATAGCTGTTTACTTTGGTTATCATCTCCACGATTTGCTCGTGGTTCCAAGTCTTGGAAGCCTTCACTTCCTTCTTAGCCTTGACCGCTTTTGTAGTCTTCTTTGCTGGCTGCGCTGCGCTCATCGGCAAAGCCAAAGCGGCTACGGCTAACGCCAAAAAGATCTTTCTCATTTTTAATTCTTAATTGTCAATTATTAATTACCACATTACCACTTGTCCTTTGTGACGATCTCGTCCTTCCACTGGTGATCTTTCGGGAACGGCAGGTTGTTCCATGCCTTCACCTGTGTCCAGGGCTGTGCGGCATCGGTCCAGAAAGGATGGTTGGCGGGCAAGCCAAGGGGCATGAAGGCGAGGGTCGTCATATAGAGCGAGCCGTTGTTGGTGTACCAATCGGCAACGTTCTTCTGGCTTGTGCCACAAAAGCCGATGCTCAGATAACCCTTCTCATTGAAGTTGTTTTCCTGGTCGAACATGCGGTGCAGCACTTTTGTCAGCGCGGCACGCACCTGTCCATTGCTCAAGTCTTGTGGCAATTTCTGATACCAAGCCATCAAAGCAAGCGGCTGCATCGTCGCCATGCGATAAGGGATGCTTCTGCCGAAAACGGGGAACGTACCCTCTGGCGAAATTAATCGTTCAAGAATGAGACTGTACTTCTGGCAACGCTTCAGCTCTCGGTCATAATATTTCTTGTAGTCGAGGCGAGTGTTTGCCTTGGCATCAATCATTGCCTGGAGAGTCTCCAAGTACATAGGGTGGAACACATAGCTGCTGTAATAGTCGAAGGCGAACACGGGACCGTCTGAATACCAACCGTCACCCACATACCACTCCTCCATCTTGCGACAAGCGGAGTTGACGCGATACTCATCGTAGTCGCCACCTGCCTTTGCCATAAAACTCTCGATGGTGGAAGAAAAAAGCAACCAGTTGGTATAGGGAGGGTCGATGTGGCGGAGCTTGGCAAACTCCTTCAGATAGCGCTGCTTGGTCACTTCATCCAAAGGTTTCCACAGGGTATCGTAAGCACGGAGGAAACTCTCTGCAATGTAAGCAGCATCCACAAGGTTCTGCCCACCGATTCCCCAGCAGAGATAGTCGGGATTCTCGGGGTCTACGGCATTCTTATAGGAAGTCAATGCCCACTCGCGGAGTTGCTTGCGCTGCTTGCCCTCGGCGGTCTCGTCATCGGGAAGGGTGAGCCAGGGTGCGACGCCTGCCATCAGTCTGCCGAAGCACTCCATATAGAGCACCTTCTTGTTGCGATTGTCAAAACTAGGGCTGAACTCCGTCTGCATATTCTTCTGCAGTTCGCCTTTAGCCATGTTTTCCAAAACGGGCTGTGCCATCATATAGGCAAGCGAACACCAATATTCACGGTCGCTTTGTTGAACACTCCTCTTCTTGGCAGCATTGATGCCCATGAACGGAACTGCAGCCAAGAGCATTATCACGGCAATTTTCTTCAATATACAATTCATAGATAGTTGTTAGTTTGTGTGGTTTATTGTTATATTACGTTTTAATGTAGCGATGCGCTTAGCATATCACCTACAAAGATATATAAATTTAGAAAGAAACGAGCAGAACGACACTTATAATTGAAGATGTTGTCGCAAGCTTCTTTCTGATTTCACCTCACAGTGAACATTATTGCTTCTCGGCTATGTAGTTTCCGACATTGGGGCTTACTCGTGACTTGCGCCCATTGGATAATGCTCATGCCGAACATATAAACAAACAATGTGCAGCGTCTACCACTGCACATTGTCTTTATAGTTCTCTGCTATTGAGCAAAGTCTTCAGAAAGGGTGCAGACACACCCTTTATTATTCAGATAGATGAGATTAATTACTCAGCTGACACGAAGTAAGCGTTCTTCAGCTCGATAGTGCCATTGTAGGTGTCCTTGACTCCGACAACGGTGATGGTTGAGCCAGTGGTAATGCCGTGAGCAGACATGAAGTTCTGGCGGTCAGTGCCCGAAGGAGCGCCATAGCCAAAGAAACCATAGACATAAACCTGACCTGTCTCGTCCTCAAGGTAGAAGTTGCCATACTTTTCGTTCTTCACTTCGCCAATCTTGCCCTTGACGATAACCATCGTGCCGTCGGCCTGGCTGTCGAACTCGCCGAGGCTCACGGCCTTGACGCTCTCAACTGCCTCAACCACGGGACTGCCGATCTGCGCCACACCCTTGTAAGAGCTGCGAGTGCCTACAACGGTCACTATGTCACCAACCTTTATGCCGTCGGTCTTGCCTGAAGGCTTGTAAGCCTCAATCTCGCCAGAGAGGTCGGTGTAATCCTGAATCCAGAAGTTGCCCTTGGCATCGACCTTCGACACGAGTGCCGTGATGCGATACTGGCTCTGGTCCTCAGCGGCATTCTTAAACTCGCCAAGGTTCACCTCCCTGATGGCACCGTCCTGCGTAATCGTTGTAGTAACCGAAGACTTACCAGATGTTAATGTCACGGTTGCTGAACGCGCGCCACCATTGTTTGCCGCAGCCTTGAAGGTGATAACGGCACTCTGGCTGCTTTGGTTCAAAGCCGACATAGACAACCATGACTTGGCGTCCTCAGGTATCGACACCGTGAGACCGCCGCCCTTGCAAGTGACATAGGCTGTAGCCTCGCCACCTTCGAGAGGCAAGTTGCTCGACTGCACTCCGCCAACATACACTGAGTCGACCTTGACAAGCGATTTCGTGATCTTGGTCACGGATACATTCACGAGCTCAACCGTTGAGCCATAGGTTGTCTTAGGACCAGACACTGTCACCTCGTCGCCCACTTCGATGCCAAGGCTTGAGAAGTTCTTCTCGTTGCCATTCTTGTCGAGCGTGCCGTAGATATAAATCTGGCCGGTATTGTCCGCAAGGTAGAAGTTGCCGTAGGTGGTGTTGGCAATGGCCGTCACGGTACCTGTCACCAAATAAGTCTTGGCATCGGGTCCGGCTATCACCTCAGCGCATGTGGCAGAAGTCGCCACGGGGAGGCCCTGGATGATGTTGATGCGCTGCACCTTGGTGCCGCTGACGAGCTTCACCTCCGAGGAGCGTCCGCCTTCGTTGGCTTCAGCACTTATGGTCAGAGTGCTCTCTCCGGCGTTGCCGCTGAGAGCAGAGAAAGAAAGCCACGACTTACCCTTGATGGCAGAACCAATGGTGTCGAGCGTCCAAGCGTCGTTGGAGTTGATGGTAACGGTGCTGGCACCTCCGGCCACAGGCAGCGACACGTAAGAGGAGCTCACCGTCAGGCCATTGAGGTTGTCTACCTCATACTCGTTGGAGCAACTCGCGAAAGCGACGGCTGCAACGGCAATGGCGAAAATATGTTTAATTTTCATGATTTCTGATTAGTTAAAATAGTATTTCAAACCTATTGAAGCATACCAGCACTGACCAATGGCATGGTAGTAAGTCCAGCTCTTGGTGTTGCCGTCGACAGCCGCAGGAGTAGAGAATGTGGCATAGCCCTGAGCGTCAACGCCCTCATACTTCAGCACGCGAGCGCCGTCTGAGCCAAGCGATGGGTTAAGATACTTTGCCACGCCCCACTTTGAGTTGAACAAGTTGAGAACGTTCTTCACGTCGAGGCTCAGCTGCAGATTGTGCTTTGTCTTGCCGACATTGAGCTTGAAGTCGTGCTTGTAGCTGAAGTCCACGCGGTGTACCCACGGAGAATAGTAGCTGTACGACTCAGCATACTCGCCCTGATGCTTCTTCAGATAGCTGTTGTTGTGCAAGAATGCCATGAAGCGATCCATGTCGCTCTGTGTCTTGAAGCGGAATTCGCCTGTGCCTACACCCACCTCGTTGTCGCGAGGAATGTAGATGGCATCGTAGTTGTAGCCGTCACCGTTCATGTCGTTCTGGGTCATGAAGCTATAGTTGTAGGTTCCACGCCAAGCCTCATATATGAAGCTGTAGTGGTTGCCACACTTGTCGTGGAGATTCATTGAGGCCACCACGCGGTCTGGCTCCACATATTGTGAGTTGTGCAGCTTGACAGCCGTAGGACCGTCGACCGTTGCCATGTAGTTGAGCACGGAAGAGGCGCTGGAGCCCGGCATACCGGTCAGCTCCTTGCTTGCGGTGTGGGTGTAGCTGGCGAAGAGATCCATCCACTCCCATGGCTTTGCCGTGGCAGAGAGGTTGACTGTCCATCCATAACCCTTGTGCGTGTTCTCCAATACGTAGGCATGGATGTTGGTGAGATAGCCGCTTGGATAGATGTGACGGCTGTCGGCGCCGTTGAAGCGTGAGAAGCCCTTCACGTCTGGCACCGCCCAGTCGTTGAGCACAGTGCCATATACGGTCTTGTTGAAGATGCCCTCAGCTGTGATTGTCAATGGGAAGCCCACGGGCACCACGTAGTCGACGGCGAGAGAAGTCTTCCATACCTCTGGCATGTGGAAGTTGGGGTCAACAGCGGAAACATACGAAGGCAGCGCGCCTTGCTCAGACGAGATTGTCGTGGGATAGCCAAGGCTTGCCAGCTTGTTGAGCAGTGCCTGACGAATTGACTGTCCGTTCTCCGTCACGAGTCCACCGTTGAACTGCGTCATGTCGAAATAAGCGTTGCCCTTGCCATCAACGGTATATTTACCCGTATAGTTCTCATAGCCCTCGTTGGGCACAAACTGGTTGTTCTTATAAGTTCCAACCTTCGTAGAAGCGTTTATTGCCGCATTATACTGAACCATACCAGAGTAGGTTGGCATGTTGGTGAAGAACACGAGAGGCAAACGACCAGTGAAGAGACCCGTGCCACCACGCACCTTCAGGCTCTGGTCGCCCATCACGTCCCAAGTGAAACCTACGCGGGGTGAGAAGATAATCTTTGATGTAGGCCACTTGCCGGTATCGATGTGGCGTCCGTCGTAGTCGAGGTCATAAATGGCGTTGTTGGTCATCAAATCGCCATTGTTGAAGAACATGTCGTCGAGGCGGATGCCATAGGTGAGTTTAAGGTTGCGTGTTGCCTGCCACTCGTCTTGGAGGTAGAGGCCCACCTTATTATATTGTACGCGCGCGGTAGGGTTCTGCTCGCCATTGTATCCATAGGTAAGGGCCACAATCTCGGGAGTGCCACCGTTGAGGAAGTCGTCGAGAGTGCTGTAGCGGTAATAGCCCGTACCATTGCGCATATAAGAGTTGTCTGCCATCTGGTGCTCGAAGCTCACGCCGCCGAGAAGCTTGTGGGATCCGAGATACCATGTCACGTCGTCCTTCGCGTTCCACACGGTGTTGTGCACGGCGTTGTTGTAGGTGAAGAGCTCCTCACCAAGCGAGATGTAGTTGGTGCCGCTGCCATCAAGGATGTCGATGAAGGGGAACTCTGAAGATTTTGTGCCACGAACGTCGTCGAGCTTTGAATAAGTGACGAGGAGCTGGTTGCTCAAGTCGTTTGTGAAACGGCTGTTAAGGTCAAACGAGAAAGAGCTCACGTTGTTGTCCTGCGAATACATGGAATTGGCATAAGCCATTGCCATCTGCGAAGTGCGTCCGTAAGCCGAGCGCGTGCCGCCATCCATAGAAGACGCGTTAGGAGCCAACCAGTTTTGGTTCTTGGTATAGTTGTAACGCAATGAGAGGTGGTGCTTGTTGGTGATGTTCCAATCCAAGCGGGCCAAGAGCTTGTAGTTCTTTTTGTCGGCCGGGAAGCTTGTCCAAGAGCCTGTATCGTATCCATACTTGTTCTTCACGTAGTTGGAAACCTTCTCAAGGTCGGCAAGCGTGGTGCGTGAGATATAATTGTCAGCGTCGGCCTTGCCGTCCTCTGAGCCACGCCAGCGGTTGGCGATGGTCGGGATCTGCGTCATCTCGCCGTTGACGAAGAAGAAGAGCTTATCCTTGATGATTGGGCCGCCAAAAGTCAAGCCGTATGTGGTGGAGCGGTCTTTCTCGCGTGCGCCGGAAATCTGCTCGCCGTCCACGGCGTCGCCGCGCATCTGCTCGTTCTGATGGTAAACATAAGCCGTGCCACGGAAAGTGTTGGTACCCGACTTTGTGATAGCGTTCACGCCACCGCCAACGAAGTTGGTCTGGCGGACATCAAACGGAGAAATTACGACTTGCATCTCCTGGATGGCGTCGATAGAGATAGGGTTGCCACCGCCAGGGAGGTTTGAGCTGAGACCGAAGTTGTTGTTGAAGTCGGCACCGTCGACAGTGAAGTTGGCAGTACGTCCGTCGGTTCCGGCGAAGCTCATTCCGTTGCCGCCGTAAGGAGAGAGGCGGGTGTAGTCGGTGATGCTACGGCTCACGGAAGGCATGTTTTGCAGCATCTGGTTGTCGATGTTGGTAGAGGCGCCAGTCTTTTCCGCCGTAAACTTCGTGGCCTTGGCATTGATTACCACCTCGCCAAGCTGCTGGGCATCCTCGTTGAGCCATACATTGAGGTTGTAAGTCTGTCCGAGCTGAAGGTTCACGTCCTGGAAGTTCTTGGATTGGTATCCAATGTAGCTGACCTTCACACTGTAGGGTCCACCAGGACGCATACCGTTAATGGCATACAAGCCTTTCGCGTTGGTCACGGCCTGATACTTCGTGCCAGAAGGCACGTGCACGACCTCAATTGTGGCTCCGATAACATCCTCGCCATCAGCGGTAACCTTACCACTCATGCCGGAAGTCGTGATCTGCGCCATCATTGCCGTTGTGAAACTCACCAACAGCATGAACAGGAATAGCAGTCTTTTCTGCATAAGATGAAAAATAATTAAAAGAAACTAATACTTATTTAGAAGCAAAAACTCATTATACCTTAAATACGTTGCAAAATTACTTAATTTTATCCACATAGATGTGTAGATACGTGAAATAATCTTTTCAAACGCGTTAAAAACTTGTCGGAAAAGGCTGTCCAAGACGTCTCGTATGGCGCAAAAAAAGTAAAGGCATCGGCTTATCAGTGATAAGCCGATGCCTTTACAGTGTAAAGCCGTTGCCATTTTAATGCTATGTCATTGGCATTTCAGTGCTATGCCGATGCCATTTCTATGGCAAGCCGCCTTGGGTTATTTCGCCAAATATCTTTCCGCCTCCATGGCCGCCTTGCAACCGCTGCCGGCGGCTACGATGGCCTGACGGTAATTGGGATCCGCGCAGTCGCCAGCGGCGAACACTCCCTCCACGCTCGTGCGTGGCGAGTCGCCTTGCGTCTTGATATAGCCAACATCGTCAAGGTCGAGCTTGCCGCGGAAGATGTCGGTGTTGGGCTTATGGCCGATGGCAAGGAAGAAACCGTCGATGGGCAAGTCGTATTTCTTCTCGTCTGCCTCGCCTTTTCTCCAAACGAGGTGGGCGCCCTCTACCCCATCCTCACCATACAGGCCAAGGGTGTTGGTCTCATAGAGAATCTCTATCTTGGCATTGTCTTCCACGCGGCGCTTCATGATGTCGGAGGCGCGGAGGTAAGGCTTGCGCACGATCATGTAGACCTTGCTTGCCAGCTGGGCGAGATAGTTGGCTTCCTCGCAGGCTGTGTCGCCACCGCCCACTACAGCCACCACCTTCTTGCGATAGAAGAATCCGTCGCACGTGGCGCAGGCAGAGACGCCCTGCCCGTTGTATTTCTTCTCGTCGGCAAGTCCGAGGTATTTGGCTGAAGCTCCTGTTGCCACGATTATGGTGTCGGCCTCTATGGTGTCGCCATTGTCAACCGTCACCACGTAGGGCTTCTTTGAGAGGTCGACGTCGGTGATGATGCCGTCGCGCACGTCAACGCCGAAACGCTCAGCCTGTTGGCGAAACTCCATCATCATCTGGTTGGCATCAACGCCATCAGGATAGCCGGGGAAGTTTTCCACGACAGTGGTCTGTGTGAGCTGTCCGCCCACTTGCAAACCCGCGTATTCCACGGGGTTGAGGTTGGCACGTCCGGCATAGATAGCGGCGGTGTAACCAGCAGGTCCACTGCCTATGATAAGACACTTTGTTCTTTCCATGATATAAAGGGGGATAAAAATTATTTAAGCAACTCCTCGATGTCGCTTGCGATGTGCTCTATCTTCTCCGTGGGCTCGTAGCGTTTCACCACTTGGCCTTTCTTGTTCACGATAAACTTGGTGAAGTTCCACTTGATGTCCGCCTTTTCCTTGTAGTCGGGATCGGCCTCCGAGAGCATCTTTTCGAGGATGGGATAGATGGGATGTGTCTCGTCCCAGCCGGCAAAGCCTTTCTGCTCCTTGAGGAACTTGTAGAGAGGGGCGGCATCGTCGCCGTTGACCTTTATCTTCTTGAACTGCGGGAACTCCGTGCCATAGGTGAGCTTGCAAAACTCGTGGATGCTCTCGTCGGTGCCAGGGGCCTGTTGCGCGAACTGGTTGCATGGGAAGTCGAGAATCTCGAAGCCTTGAGCGTGATACTTCTCATACAGCTTCTCAAGTTCCTCATATTGTGGCGTGAATCCGCATTTAGTGGCGGTGTTGACGATAAGCAACACCTCATTAGCATACTCCTTGAGCGAAACATCCTTACCTTTGCGATCCTTCACGGAGAATTCATAAACGGTTCTCATTTTCTTTTTCTCTATTGTTTTTCTTGTTTGTATTTGTGGTTGCAAACTTACAAAAAAAATGCCACATTTATTTAACAGGTTGAATATTTTTAGGGATTTTCCCACAAGCAATAGGAAAAAGATACCATCGGATACATTGATTATGCATATCTTTGCAACCAGAAAGAAACATAAAAAAGATTACACCATGAAAAAGAACTTTATCCTTATGGCAGCAGCCATGATGATGGCTGTCCCGACATTTTTCACAAGTTGCGACGAAGATCCGTGGAACTGGTATGGCCACGACGAGCCGTGGTGGTACGACTACGACAACGGCGACTGGGGGTGGAACGACAACTATTATGACCATGGCGGCAGCAACGACGACGGCAGCTCGGTATACGACGAGGCAGAGGCGCTGCAAGGCGAATGGGACGGAAAGATGGTCTACACCAATGGCGACACCGGAGAGCAGAGCTCCTTCTACGCCAATATGACCTTCGTGAGAAACAGCAGCAACTCCCTTAAAGGCACCGGCACGGAGCTCGACTACACGCTCAACAGCAAGGGCGAAGTGGACCAGCAGAACACGCCGCTGAAATTCAACTGGTATATCGACGAGAATACGGGCGACATCTACGTGAAATATCTCACGGACAAGAAGACTGCCTTCGTAATGGACATCTCGGCAAAGCAACATGGATTCTGGCTGAAGGGTAACGATTTCTTCAAGGGATACATGATTGGCACAAACAACAAGGACATGATCTACATCGACCTCTTGCCCGTGAAGAACAACGAGGCGAAGAAGGCCACAAGGTCCCTGACTGATACGACTCTCGACTTCGGTTCCGACACCGTATTGCCGATAAGCGCCGGCAAGCAGGGGTTGACCAACAGACGCTGAACATAGTACTGACGATTAAATAAAAAAACGGCGAGAGGGAACGCGAGTTCCCCTTGCCGTTTTTTTGTGCTTTTTATATTCGGGCACACACCCATTCATAAGCTTGACATGTGTGACGCACGCCGAAAACCTGTCGTGCGCCAATAGGCTATTCGGCCATGTCCTCCTCGCCAACAATTTCTTTTGCCTTGGCGAGGGCGATGTTGATGTGGCTGCATATGTTGTCGGCACCCACAATGTCGTTGAACCCGGCCTTGACAAGCGTGGCGTTCACGTTGGGACGCACGCCAGAAAGCACCACTATGATGCCTTCCTTCTTGCTCATCTCACACAAGTTGGTGAGGTTGTGTATGCCTGTGGAGTCGACAAATGGCACCTTCCTCATGCGTATGATGCGCACCTTTGGCCGGTCGCCAAAAGTGGCCATGATCTCCTCGAAACGGTTTCCGGCACCAAAGAAGTATGGGCCGTTTATCTCATACACCTCCACGCCGTGCGGAATGGTAAGGTGCTCAAGGTTGCCCGATGCTATTCCGGTATCCTCGTTGGGGTCTATCTCGTCGGAGATAACCTTCACGTCGGTGGTCTCGGCCATGCGCTTCATAAACAACAAGCAAGCGATAATGAGTCCCACCTCGATGGCGACCGTCAGGTCGAACACTATCGTGAGGAAGAAAGTGATGAGCAGCACGGTGACATCGCTCTTGGGATTGCGCATCAGTGCGGCAAACGACCGCCATCCGCACATGCCATACGACACCACCACCAACACTCCGGCCAGACAAGCCATCGGGATGTATTGCGCCAAGGGCATGAGGAAAAGGAATATCAGCAGCAGCACAACGGCATGCACCACACCAGCCACTGGGGTCTTGCCGCCATTGTTGATGTTGGTCATCGTTCGGGCAATGGCACCGGTTGCCGGAATGCCGCCAAACAGTGGCGACGCGATGTTGGCCAATCCCTGCGCCATCAACTCGGTGTTGGAGTCGTGGTGGTCGCCCACCACACCGTCCGCCACGGTAGCAGACAGCAGCGACTCAATGGCACCGAGCACGGCAATGGTCAACGCCGGCGACACCAGCCCCTTCACCGTTTGCCACGTCATTTGCGGTATGTGGGCGTCGGGCAGTTCGGCGCTTATCGAGAAGCGGTCGCCGATGGTCTCTATCGAAGTGACCCCGGCGAAGTTCTTGAGCAGCAACGCCACCACCGTCATCAGTACGATGGCAATGAGCGAACCAGGGATCTTCTTGCTGAACTTGGGCGTTATGGCTATCACCACCACGCTCACCACGCCCACGAGAGTGCTCCACAAGTCCATCTTGTCCATGTTGGTGAGATACACACCCCACTTCTCGATGAAGTCCGACGGCACGCTCTGCAAGTCAAGTCCGAACAGGTCCTTTATCTGCGTGGTGAATATCGTCACCGCAATTCCGCTCGTGAAGCCCACCACAATAGGATAAGGTATATACTTTATTATGGTGCCGAGGTGCAGGAAACCGAACAGCAACAGGAATATGCCGGCCATGAACGTGGCTATGCCCAATCCCTCGATGCCATACTGTTGGATTATGCCATACACTATCACTATGAACGCGCCTGTGGGGCCGCCTATCTGCACTTTTGTGCCGCCAAACACTGACACTATCACTCCGGCCACTATGGCCGTGATTATGCCCTTTTCGGGCGTCACGCCCGAGGCGATGCCAAAGGCGATGGCCAAAGGCAGGGCCACGATTCCCACTATCACGCCCGCCATAAGGTCGGACATGAACGTTTTGCGGTTGTAGCCCTTGATACACTCAATCAGTCTGGGCTTCATTGACAATGCTTTCATTCTTCTGATTATCCTAAATATTGCTTAATTGCGAAATAATGCAAAACAATTAAAAAGAGTTGCAAAATTAGCATAAATCCTAAAAATGACAAAGAAACCATCCAACTTTTCTCACAAAGAAGCTAATATCAGCCCGATTCGCCATAAAAACCGAATATTTTGGGTATCATTCGGGATTAGACTATACTCATGCCGAGCATACATTAATAAAGGGGTACTTCACAATGAAGCACCCCTTTATAATGGTAATTTTCTAAATCAGAAAACACAACTCTTTAAGCGTTGCCAGTGCCGAAAGGCATTGCAGTGCGACCGTCTTCTTGTGCCTCCTGCGGAGCAGAAGGCAACTTAATCTCGCCAAACTCCTTCTCATAGCGAAGAAGATTCTCTTGCAAGGCAAAGAGCAAACGCTTGGCATGCTCTGGGGCCATGATTACGCGAGAGAAAATTTGTGGAGGAGCAATGGGAAGCATGTGGGCGAAGTCGATTACGAACTCCGAGCTTGAATGGTTAATCATGGCAAGGTTTGCATACTGTCCATCAGCCACTTCTGGCTTGAGCTGTATCTGTACTTGATTTTGCTGTTCGTTTTTGTTGTCAGCCATAGCTTTAATTATTTTATAAGGTTTGGGTTAAATGTTTATTTTCTTGTATAGAGATATTGCAAGGCCAGCGCAAAACATCAAGCTTGCTTGAATATCGTGCCGAACCGTAGCTTATCTTATGCAAAGATATACAAATTGTTTCACCCAACAAAGAAAACGTGATAAAAAAAGGGCTGTCACGCATAAATTGTGACAGCCCTCTTATCTAATTATCTCTTTCGATTAGTTCTCAGCGTCTTTCTGCTGAGAGTAGTCGAGAACATTCTTCTTGTTGGCCTGAATGCGATCATAGTCTTCCTTTGAGCCAACGATAACCTTCTCAAACTGGCGCATACCAGTACCTGCAGGGATGAGGTGTCCGCAAATCACGTTCTCCTTCATGCCCTCAAGGTTATCCACCTTGCCACGAATTGCAGCCTCGCAAAGCACCTTGGTCGTCTCCTGGAAGGAAGCGGCGCTCATGAAGCTCTTGGTACCGAGGGCGGCGCGAGTGATACCCTGCAAAATCTGTGTTGATGTTGCTGGCACTGCATCGCGAACCTGCACGGTCTTGAGATTGCGGCGCTTGAGGCTTGAATTCTCGTCGCGCAGCTTGCGGGCTGAGACTATCTGACCCTTTGAGAGGACATCGCTGTCGCCTTCGTCGATGACAAGTTTCTTGCCCCAGATGCGATCGTTCTCATCGGCAAAGTCGAGCTTGTCTACAAGCTCCTGCTCGAGGAAGCATGTATCACCCGGATCATCAATACGGACCTTACGCATCATCTGACGAACGATAATCTCAAAGTGCTTATCATTAATCTTCACACCCTGAAGACGGTAGACGTTCTGCACCTCATTGACAATATACTCTTGCACGGCTGTCGGACCCTCAATAGCGAGGATGTCGGCTGGCGTAATCTCACCATCGGAGAGTGCCGTTCCGGCACGTACGGCATCGTGTTCCTGTACAAGGATCTGCCTTGACAATGGTACGAGATACTTGCGCTGCTCGCCACCCTTCGACGTGATGACGATCTCACGGTTACCACGCTTCAGCTTACCCATGGTCACCTCACCATCAATCTCAGACACAACGGCAGGGCTTGTGGGGTTGCGTGCCTCGAAGAGCTCTTGCACACGAGGCAGACCACCGGTAATACCACCAGCGTTGAACACCGAACGAGGAATGCGGACAAGTGTCTCACCAGTTGCAATCTTCTGACCGTTCTCGATGTTGGCTATGTGACCGCCCACAGGGAAGTTGTATGTTCCAATCACCTGACCATTCTCGTCCTCCACGTCAACGGTAGGAACGATATTGTGGTCTTTCGACTCAATGATGATGCGCTCAGTCATACCCGACGTCTCATCGGTCTCTGCCTTATAGGTCTGACCCTCGACCACATTGTGGAAACGAAGCGTACCTGCGTACTCTGAGACGATAACGGCGTTGAACGGATCCCAACGGCAGATGACATCATCTTTCTTCACTACGTCTCCATCCTTGAAGAACAATGAAGAGCCATAAGGCACGTTAAGTGTAGCGAGAACGACCTCTGTATTTGTATCAATAAACTGAACCTCGGCAAGACGGCTGACTACCATTTGGCAATCAACATCCTGGTCGCCGCTCTTATCTATGAAGTCTACTGTGCGCAATCCGTCAAACTTCAGTATGGCGTCGTATTTAGACTTGATGCTCGCATTGGCAGCGGCATTCTCTGCCACACCACCTGAGTGGAAGGTACGGAGGGTAAGCTGTGTACCAGGCTCACCAATGGCCTGAGCGGCAATAACACCTACAGCCTCACCAAGTTGAACCATCTTGGACGTAGCCAAGTTGCGACCATAGCACTTGCGGCACACGCCCTTCTTGCTTTCGCAAGTGAGCACGGAACGAATCTCAACCATCTCGATGCCAGCCTTCTCAATTGCGTCAGCCTTCTCCTCGGTGATTTCCTCGCCCGACTTAACAATGATCTCATTGGTATGAGGATTGACAACGTCGTGAACTGACACACGGCCAAGGATGCGCTCACCCAATGTAGAAATGATGTCATCGCCATCCTTCAAGGCACGACACTCAAGACCACGGAGCGTTCCACAGTCGTCCTCGTTGATGATAACATCGTGAGAAACGTCAACCAAACGACGTGTGAGGTATCCAGCGTCGGCAGTCTTCATGGCGGTGTCAGCAAGACCCTTACGGGCACCATGCGAGGCAATAAAGTACTCCTGCACAGACATGCCTTCCTTCAAGTTGTTCAGAATAGGGTTCTCGATGATGGAGTTGCCTTCAGCACCAGCCTTCTGTGGCTTTGCCATAAGTCCACGCATACCTGCAAGCTGAGCAATCTGGTCAGCACTACCACGGGCACCAGAGTCAAGCATCATGAACACGGCGTTGAAGCCTTGGTCGGCCTCGGTCATGTGTTTCATGACGGCCTTCTTCAAGTTGTCGTTTACGTGTGTCCATGCGTCAATCACCTGGTTGTAACGCTCCTTATCGGTGATAAGACCCATATCGAAGTTGGCAGTCACCTCGTCAACCTCGTCTTGTCCCTTCTTCACGATTTCAGCCTTCTCTGGCGGCACGATGATGTCGTCAAGGTTAAACGACAGACCGGCGAGGTAAGACATCTTGTAGCCAAGGTTCTTGATACCGTCAAGGAACGAGCAGGCTCTTGCCATACCCACCTTCTTGATAACGGCAGAGATAAGAGTACGCAGAGACTTCTTGGAGATAATGCCATTGAAGAAGCCAAGCTCCTTAGGAATAATCTCATTGACGATGATACGACCAACTGATGTCTCGACGATGTGACGGATTGGCTTACCGTTCTCGTCAATGTCGTCTACCATACACTTCACAAGGGCGTGCTCAGCGCAACGCTTCTCATTGAATGCTATAATTGCCTCCTCTGGGCCATAGAACATCAAGCCCTCGCCCTTTGCGCCCGGACGAATCTTTGTGGTATAATAAAGACCGAGCACCATGTCCTGTGACGGAACGGTGACAGGAGCGCCATTTGCAGGATTGAGAATGTTGTGGCTCTGAAGCATCAGAATTTGAGCCTCAAGCACAGCCTCATTACTTAATGGGAGGTGGACAGCCATCTGGTCACCGTCGAAGTCGGCGTTGAACGGCGTACATGCCAATGGGTGCAACTGAATGGCCTTGCCCTCGATAAGCTTTGGCTGGAAAGCCATCACGGACAGACGGTGAAGTGTCGGCGCACGGTTGAGAAGCACGGGGTGACCCTTCATCACATTCTCCAGAATGTCCCAAATAACAGGCTCGCGACGGTCAACGATGCGCTTTGCGCTCTTGACCGTTTTAACGATACCGCGCTCTATAAGCTTGCGTATGATGAACGGCTTGTACAACTCTGCCGCCATGAGTTTAGGCAGACCGCACTCACCCATCTTCAGCTCTGGGCCTACGACGATAACCGAACGAGCTGAATAGTCTACACGCTTACCAAGGAGGTTCTGACGGAAACGTCCCTGCTTTCCTTTCAAAGAGTCGCTAAGTGACTTCAGAGGTCTATTGCTCTCGCTCTTAACGGCGCTTGACTTGCGGCTATTGTCGAACAACGAGTCGACAGCCTCTTGCAGCATACGCTTCTCATTTCGAAGGATGACCTCAGGAGCCTTAATCTCGATAAGTCTCTTCAAACGATTGTTACGTATGATGACACGACGATAAAGGTCGTTAAGGTCAGACGTGGCGAAACGTCCACCGTCCAATGGAACCAAAGGACGAAGATCTGGCGGGATGACAGGAATTATCTTCATTATCATCCACTCAGGCTTGTTGACGTTCATTGAGCCACGGAAAGACTCCACAACCTGCAAGCGCTTCAAGGCTTCTGTCTTGCGCATTTGTGAAGAGTCGTTGTTTGCGCGGTCACGCAACTCATAGCTCAAACGGTCAAGGCCGGTGACACCTTTCTCATCTGGCTCTGAAAGCTCATGGAGGAGGTCGAGCACAGCCTCTGCACCCATCTTGGCAACAAACTTATTAGGATCGCTATCGTCGAGAAGGTCATTGTTCTCGTCCAGTTTATTGTCAACAATGTCTATATACTCATCTTCCGTGAGCAAATCCATCTTGTGAGAGCCGTTGAGATCCTCAACTCCCTCCGCGTCTTTCATGCCAGCAAGCATACCTGGCTTGATGACAATATATTTCTCGTAGTAGATTACCGCATCGAGATTCTTTGTCGGCATACCGAGAAGGTATCCTATCTTGTTTGGCAAAGAACGGAAATACCAGATGTGCGCAACAGGCACGACGAGTTCAATGTGTCCCTCGCGCTCACGGCGAACCTTCTTCTCTGTTACCTCAACACCGCAACGGTCACAAACGATGCCCTTATAACGTATGCGCTTATACTTTCCGCAAGCGCATTCGTAGTCTTTCGTTGGACCGAATATACGCTCGCAGAACAAGCCGTCACGCTCAGGCTTGTAAGTGCGATAGTTGATGGTCTCCGGCTTGGTGACCTCACCAAACGAATTCTCCTTAATCTCCTCCGGTGAAGCGAGACTGACGGTGATCTTAGTGAAATTGGTCTTTACCTTTGTATCTTTTTTGAAAGCCATATTCTTTTATAGTTTATGAGTATTTTCTTATTCCATCTTCATGCTAAGTCCCAGACCACGCAGCTCGTGGAGCAAGACATTCAGTGATTCCGGAATGCCGGCAGCCGGCATTGGGTCACCCTTAACAATAGACTCATAAGCTTTGGAACGACCATTGACGTCGTCACTCTTGACGGTAAGCATCTCCTGAAGCACGTGGCTTGCGCCAAAGCCCTCAAGAGCCCAAACCTCCATCTCTCCGAAACGCTGACCACCGAATTGAGCCTTACCACCAAGTGGCTGCTGGGTAATCAAGCTGTACGGGCCAATGGAACGTGCGTGCATCTTGTCCTCAACCATGTGTCCGAGTTTCAGGAAGTAGGTAATACCCACTGTTGCCTTTTGGTCGAAAGGCTCACCTGTCTCACCATCATATACTGTTGTAGAACAAAGATTTGGAAGATCAGCCTTGTCAGTCCACTCTTTCAAGTCGGCAAGTTTAGCACCATCGAAAATAGGTGTGGCAAAACGAACGCCAAGCTTCTTACCTGCGGCTCCAAGAATAGCCTCGAAGATCTGACCCAAGTTCATACGAGAAGGCACACCCATCGGGTTCAGCACGAGGTCTACAGGACGACCGTCTGCCAAGAACGGCATATCCTCTGCACGCACGATCTTGGAAACAATACCCTTATTACCGTGACGACCGGCGAGTTTATCACCAACCTGAATCTTGCGCTTCTTGGCGATATAAACTTTCGCCATCTTCAGCACGCCAGAAGGAAGATCGTCACCAATGGTGATGGCAAACTTGCGGCGGCTCAACTCTGCGTCCATCTGCTTAGACTTGCGCATATAGTTGACGATAAGACGACGGATAAGACCGTTGATGTGCTCATCGTCTGTCCAGTCGTTGCTCTGAACGCCATCATACTCAAGGTTCTTCAGTGCCACGACAGAGAACTTGGAACCCTTGGTGATGATTTCGGCTCCCGTGTAATCCTTGACACCCTGAGACACCTTGTCTTCGGTGAGTTGCATGAGCTTGTCAACGAGCATATTCTTCAACTCGTCTTGCTTTGCCTCGTATTCCTCGTCAACTTTCTGAAGGACAACCTTGTCCCTCTTCTTCGAGTCGCGAGTCTTAACAGCGCGAGAGAACAATTTTTTGTCAATGACGACACCGCTCAGCGATGGATTAGCCTTCAATGAAGAATCCTTCACGTCTCCAGCCTTGTCGCCGAAGATTGCACGAAGCAACTTCTCCTCTGGCGAGGGATCGCTCTCACCCTTAGGCGAAATCTTACCAATCATTATATCGCCTGGCTCAACACGAGCGCCGACACGAATTATACCATTGTCATCAAGGTCCTTGGTTGCCTCCTCGCTAACGTTAGGAATATCGTTGGTGAACACCTCCATGCCACGCTTGGTTTCACGGACATCAAGAGAATACTCATCCACGTGTACGGATGTTAGCACATCCTCGCGAACCATACGCTCAGAGATGACCACTGCATCCTCATAGTTGTATCCCTTCCAAGGCATGTAAGCCACAAGAAGGTTGCGACCCAATGCAAGCTCACCATTCTCGGTTGCATAGCCCTCGGTAAGGATGTCACCTTGCTTCACTCTCTGTCCCTTTGTGCAAATAGGACGAAGGTCGATTGTCATGTTCTGGTTGGTGCGACGGAACTTAGGAATGCGGTATTCCTTAAGTGCTGGCTCAAAGCTGACAAACTCGTCATCCTCTGTGCGATCATAGAGAATACGGATAGTAGTAGCGTCTACATAATCAATGACACCTTCACCTTCAGCCGTAATCATCGTGCGAGAATTCTCACAAACCTGCTTCTCAAGACCGGTACCAACGATAGGTGAGTCGTTGTGAAGCAATGGCACAGCCTGGCGCATCATGTTACATCCCATCAGCGCACGGTGACCGTCATCATGCTCCAAGAAAGGAATGAGGTTTGCAGAAACAGATGCGATCTGCTGCGGTGACACGTCCATCAAACGGACATTCTCTGGAGTTACGACAGGGAAGTCGGCAGCAAAACGACAGTGGACAACGTCACGAATGAAGGTTCCGTCTGGGTTCAAAGGCGCATTACCCTGTGCAATAAGCTCTCCATCCTCTTCCTCGGCAGTGAGGTAAACAACATTATTGTTGTCGAGGTCTACAACTGAATTCTCAACCTTACGATATGGTGTTGATATGAATCCGAGCTCATTGATACTTGCATAAGTACAAAGAGAAGAGATAAGTCCGATGTTTGGTCCCTCAGGCGACTCAATAGGACAAAGACGACCATAATGTGTATAGTGGACATCTCGAACCTCAAAACCAGCACGCTCACGGGAAAGACCGCCAGGACCAAGTGCAGAAAGACGGCGCTTGTGAGTAACCTCTGCCAATGGGTTGGTCTGATCCATGAACTGGCTGAGAGGGTTAGTGCCGAAGAACGAGTTGATAACACTCGAAATGGTCTTGGCATTGATAAGGTCCGTCGGAGTGAAGACCTCATTGTCACGCACGTTCATACGCTCCCTGATGGTACGGCTCATGCGTGCGAGACCAATAGAGAACTGGTTGGCGAGTTGCTCACCAACAGTGCGTACGCGACGGTTGCTCAAGTGGTCAATATCATCAACAGATGCGTTGCTATTGATCAACTTGATGAGATACTTAATAATCTCAATAATATCTTCTTTGGTAAGGACACGAACATCTGACTCGATGTCCAGACCAAGTTTCTTGTTAATGCGATAACGTCCTACTTCGCCGAGGTCATAACGCTTGTCTGAGAAGAACAAGTTTTGGAACACCTCACGTGCGCTGGCGTCATCCGCAGGGTCAGCATTACGAAGCTGACGGTAAATATAACGAACGGCCTCGATCTCGTTGTTTGAAGAGTCCTTGGCAAGCGTGTTGAAAATTATCTCATAACGGCTCGCTGCCTCCTCGTCCTTATGAACAAGAACAGACTTAACTCCTGAATCAAAGATGGAGTCGATATTATCCTCAGTAATCTCTACCTCACGCTCAAGAATAACGTCGTTACGAGAAACGGTAACAACCTCACCCGTATCCTCATCCACGAAGTCCTCGTTCCAACTCTTAAGAACACGAGCAGCCAAAGTCTTACCCATAAGAGCCCTGCGATTCTTGGGGGAAACACTAATTTCCTCAGCAAGGTCGAAAATCTGAAGGATGTCCTTGTCGCTCTCGAAACCAATGGCACGAAGAAGAGTCGTTACGGGCAACTTTTTCTTACGGTCGATATAAGCGAACATGACATTGTTGATGTCAGTAGCAAACTCGATCCATGATCCCTTGAAAGGAATGATACGAGCACTGTAAAGGCTTGTGCCGTTGGCATGCACGCCTTGGCCAAAGAATACGCCAGGAGAACGATGCAACTGTGCTACAACAACACGCTCCGCTCCGTTTATGACAAAAGTACCATTTGCAGTCATGTAAGGAATGGTTCCAAGGAACACATCCTGTATGACCGTACCAAAGTCCTCATGATCTTGATCCGTGCAATAAAGCTTCATCTTAGCCTTCAAAGGAACGCTATAGGTCAAGCCTCTCTCAAGACACTCGTCGATTGAGTAACGAGGCGGATCGATATAATAGTCGAGGAACTCAAGCACAAAATTATTGCGCGTGTCTGTAATTGGGAAATTCTCAGCGAACACCTTATACAAACCGTCATTCTTACGTTCCTCAGGTGGCGTGTCAAGCTGAAGGAAGTCGCGGAACGACCTCAACTGAACGTCAAGGAAATCCGGGAATGGATACGGATTTGGTACGCTTGCGAAATTGATTCTATTGTTAACGACTTGTGACATAAATAGTATTTTGTCAAAAAGACAACGAAGCGATAAGCTTCTGAAAGATACAAAAGGGTTAGAACTCACCTACCGGGCGAATTCTAACCTTTTTTTAATTATTGTAAAAGTAATAGGAAAACACTGTTAAAAGTGTCACCTATAGCTGATATGAACTAATTACTTAAGCTCAACCTTAGCACCAGCTTCCTCGATGGCCTTCTTGAGGTTCTCAGCCTCGTCCTTTGAAAGACCTTCCTTGATTGTTGCAGGAGCACCCTCAACGAGAGTCTTAGCGTCCTTCAAACCAAGGCCACAAGCCTCCTTCACAGCCTTAACGACCTGGAGCTTTGTAGCGCCAACGTCTGTCAAGACAACGTCGAAACTTGTCTTCTCCTCAGCAGCTGCCTCAGCGCCAGCTGCAGGACCAGCTGCTACAGCAACAGCTGCAGCTGCAGGCTCGATGCCATACTCGTCCTTCAGGACTTGAGCCAACTCATTAACTTCCTTAACAGTAAGGTTTACCAACTCTTCTGCAATAGCTTTTACGTCTGCCATTTTATTCTCTTTTTTTAATTATTCTTGTTATTGTTAATTTGACTTTATAGTGATTCAACGAAAACCGTCAAAACATTATTCAGCACGCTCGCCTAAAGTCTTAAGCACACCGTGGATGGTGTTAGCGCCTGACTGCAGAGCAGAAACAACGTTCTTAGCAGGTGACTGCAACAGAGCAACGATGTCAGCAATAACCTCATTCTTGCTCTTGATAGCTGAAAGCTCTTCAAGCTTGTCAGCACCCACATAGAAGCCTTCCTCAGCGTAAGCAGCCTTCAAAGAAGGCACGCCAGCAGCCTTGATTTCCTTATCCTTCAGCAACTTTGCGGGAAGGTTAGCAGTCTGTGTGAACAGAACGGCTGTGCTACCCTTAAGTGTGCCATAAAGCTCAGAAAAATCTACATCTGACTTCTCGAATGCTTGATGGAGAAGCTTGTTCTTCACCACAACCATCTGAATCTCGCTCTTGAAGCACTTGCGACGAAGAGATGATGTAGCCTCGGCGTTCATGCCAGCGACATCTACGAGATAGAAGTGAGGATAAGCCTTCAACTTTTCGCCAAGCTCTACGATAATAGTATCTTTTTGTTCTTTCTTCATTTTACTAAACTGTTAAAAGTTAAATGTCGAGAGACTTGGGATCTACCTTTACACCCAGACTCATCGTACTTGAAAGGAAGATACTCTTAATGTATGTACCCTTGGCAGCAGCAGGCTTCAAGCGAATAACGGTATTGAGGAACTCCTTGGCATTTCCATAGATCTGGTCAGCAGTCATGGAAACCTTACCAATAGAAGTATGGATAATACCAGCCTTGTCAACCTTAAAGTCAATCTTACCTTGCTTAACTTCCTTCACGGCCTTGGCGATGTCCATTGTCACTGTACCACTCTTTGGGTTAGGCATCAGTCCGCGAGGACCAAGAACACGACCCAAAGGACCTACCTTACCCATGCAAGAAGGCATAGTGATGATAACATCAACATCAGTCCAACCGCCTTTAATCTTCTCGACATATTCATCGAGACCTACGTAATCAGCACCAGCTGCCTTGGCAGCCTCTTCCTGATCGGGAGTGCAGAGAGCCAACACGCGTGTAACCTTACCAGTACCATTTGGAAGTGACACAACGCCACGAACCATTTGGTTAGCCTTACGAGGATCAACGCCAAGACGTACGTCAACGTCAAGAGAAGCATCAAACTTTGTCGTGGTGATTTCCTTGACAAGAGCAGCGGCCTCTTTCAGAGTGTATGCCTTTCCTACTTCAACCTTATCAGCTACTGATTTCTGATTTTTTGTCAGTTTACTCATTTTACTTAATCAAATTGAAGTTTTTTACTTACTCTCAGGGAACTCCCCAGAAACGTTAATACCCATGCTGCGAGCAGTACCGGCGATAAGCCTCATAGCACTTTCAACAGTGAAGCAGTTAAGGTCAGCCATCTTGTCCTCAGCAATTGCCTTAACCTGATCCCAAGTCACAGTAGCGACCTTCTTACGGTTAGGCTCACCAGAACCACTCTTAACCTTAGCGGCATCCTTGAGCTGAACAGCTGCAGGAGGAGTCTTGATGATGAAGCTGAAAGACTTATCTGTGTAGTATGTGATGACTACAGGCAAAACCTTGCCAGCCTTGTCCTGGGTACGGGCGTTGAACTCTTTGCAGAATCCCATGATGTTAATACCCTTAGAACCCAATGCAGGGCCGACGGGTGGTGAGGGATTCGCTGCTCCGCCCTTAATCTGCAATTTGATTAAACCAGCAACTTCTTTAGCCATTGTTTTATAAATCTAAATAATTAAAATATGAAAACCGAAAGCAGTCCGTAACAACTACTCAGCGATTTTTTCCACTTGTGCATAACTGAGCTCCAGCGGCGTATTGCGGCCGAAGATCTTGACCGTGACCTTTAGGGTACGTTTCTCAGCGTTGATTTCCTCTATAACGCCATCAAATCCTGAGAAAGGACCGTCGATGACTTTGATTGTCTCATCCAAAATGTAAGGCACATCAGAAGCAACATCATTAGATGACTCTTCGGCAGCACCGAGCATACGATTGATTTGAGACAATGGAACAGGAGTTGGATGACTCAATCCACCGAGGAACCCAAGACAGTTGGGCATGAACCTCAAAAGTGAAGCGAGATCTGGAGTCATGTCAGCTTCCACAAAAACATAACCGGGGAGGGAAATTCTTTC
>CAVAGT010000006.1:0-54293 GCA_963588155.1 Lachnospiraceae bacterium
GACATACTCACAGTCTTGTATCCATGCGCCATTGCTTTTGCGTCGTCCCTTGCGTTCATCTCGAAGTTATTCGGTCCCATTGCACTGGTGGAAGAAAGTTACAAAAATAGATTAAACAATGCGTCATTCTTGTTAGTTTCATTGGTTATTGTTAACTTTGTACGAAACTATAAAGATTATTTCTTACACCAAACTTTATAAAAGCCATAACATGAAAAAAAACATCCTTCTGCTTGTCTTTCTTTCGCTTCCGTTGATTGGCATCAACGCCCAACGCACGAGACAAGAAATCAAGGAAAATCCGAACCTTGCCGCAAACAACTACCGCGACTATCCCGTACCTACAAAGAAACTCACGCCTTCGCCTAATGGCTACGAGCCGTTCTACATCAGCCACTACGGCCGTCACGGATCTCGCTGGCTCATCGGCAAGAACGCGTTTAACAAGCCTTACTACACGCTTGCCAAAGCCGACTCTCTCGGCAAGCTGACGCCACGTGGCAAAGAGGTTTTTGCCTTGGTAAAGGAAATGCGTGCCCAGGGCATGAGCCGCGAAGGAGAACTCACTCAACTTGGCGCAGAGCAGCACCGTGGCATAGCCAAGCGTATGTTCGAGCGTTTCCCGCAGGTGTTCGCCGGCGAAACCAATGTTGACGCTCGCTCTACGGTGGTCATCCGTTGCATCCTCTCCATGGAGAACGAACTGTTGCAACTCGCCGCGCTCAACCCGAAAATCAAGTTCAAGAGCGACGCGTCGTACCACGACATGTACTACATGAACGACGATGCCACCAGCCCTTACGCTTCGCTCACCAACACCACGGCGGCAGTGGACAGCATGGATGCGTTCAGAAAACGTCACAACAAGGCACCATACATGATGAAGACCATCTTCAACGACCCGGATTACGCAAAGCAGGTGAACGAGAGCTCTCTTGCCACGCAACTGTTCAACACGACAATCGCCTTGCAAAACACAGAACTGCGCCATCAATTCAAGCCCATGTGGGACATCTTCTCGGAAGAGGAGCTCTACAACCAATGGCTTATGACCACGGCTTTCTGGTATTCATACGCAGGACCCAACAAGCTCAACGACGGCGCAGGAATGTACACCCAGCTCAATCTCGTGAAAAACATCATGGAGACCGCTGACACTTGCGTTACCTTGCCTCATCCAGGCGCCACACTGCGCTTTGCCCACGAGAGCGACGTGCTGCCACTTGTTTGCCTGCTCAACATCAATGGCTACGGCAACCCTCGTTCATCGCTCGACAAGATAGACGCTGAGGACTGGGACGTGTATAACGTGTTCCCAATGGGGTGCAACGTCCAATTCATATTCTATAAGGATGCCAAGCACCCAAAGAAAGACGTATTGGTTAAGGTGCTGCTCAACGAGAACGAAGCCACACTGCCAATAAAGGCATACAAGGCTCCTTACTACCGCTGGACTGACGTAAGGGCATACATGAACGGTCTCTTGGGTAAGATAATCAAGAAGTAATCCTTTTCCGGCATCATCCGCCTTCGAATGAAGATGGCGGATAACAATCAACATGAACCCCGAAAGTCTGTATCTGACTTTCGGGGTTCATCATTTCACATGAATTTCTGAAGTTCCTCGTAGACGCGTTCCACTGGAAGTCCCATGACGTTGTAGAAGCTTCCATCAATATGCGTCACGCCTATATATCCAATCCACTCCTGCACGCCATACGCCCCAGCCTTGTCGTAGGGTTTGTAATGCTCTATATAGTAGTCAATTTCCTTATCGGCCAACTGCCTGAAAGTCACCGCCGTGACATCCGAGAACGATTCGCTACCACACGTGGTCTTGATGGTCACACCAGTCACCACATGATGGGTGTTGCCACTCAACCTGCGAAGCATGGCCCGGGCGTCTTCTGCATCCTGAGGCTTACCCATTATCTCACCCTTGAGTATGACCACTGTATCAGCCGTGAGCAATATCTCATCATCGGCTATGTCGTATGCAGCAGCCTTTTCCTTGGAGATATACTCCGACACGGCTTCAGCGGGAATGTCAGCAGGATAGTTCTCCCCTACTCCACGCTTCACCCTCACCTCAAAGTCGAGGTCAAGCCCCTTGAGCAACTCTTGTCTGCGTGGCGATTTACTCGCCAAAATCAACTTCTTCAATGCTATTCTCTTTTCTTAAAAATTCCGTTACCATCCAAATGCCTTGGCAGAACTGAGCCATTTGCCCTGCGCGCGCAGCACCTGCTCAAGCACGTCGCGTGCGCAGCCGCATCCGCCATTGAAGGGCGACACGTAGACCGATATCTGCCTTATCTCCTCGCACGCGTCTTGTGGGCAACACGGGCAACCCACACGCCTCATTATCTCATAGTCGGGGATATCGTCGCCAACATATATTATATTGTCGTCTTGAAGGCCGTATTTCTCCAGGAATTGCTCATAGGTCTTTATCTTAACCGAGCATTTCATGAACACGTCGGCCATACCGAGATATTCATAGCGTTTCCGGATAGCCTCTGAGTCGCCACCGGTGATGATGGCACACTTGAGACCCATCTTCGCGGCAAGCTGTATGGCATATCCATCCTTGATATTTAGCGTACGCAACGGGAACCCATTCTCGTCCATCGACACTGTGCTTGCCGATAGCACGCCATCAACATCGAAGATGACAGCCTTTATCTTCTCAAGGTCGTATTCTATCATAAACAATCGTGTTAGTTCGGGTGCAAAGGTAGCAAAAATCAAGCAATAGCCTCTATCAACAACCAGATATTTAAAATCGTCACCAGCGTGGCTAAGGCATAAAGGAAAGCGGAGCTCAACGGCTTGTTGGCATATTTCCCCATGACACGTTTAGACGACGTGAGACTGACCTGGAGAAACACGGTCAATGGCAACTGGATGGACAGGAACATCTGCGAATAGAGCAGCCCCTTGAAAGGATTACCTATGACAAAGATGAGGAGCAGCGCAACGCCCAACGACAACAAGATGCCTACCACGGAGTGAGTGTCTTTCACGTTGTAAGACTCATTGTAAAGCCCCGAGAAAATGCTGCCCGCCGCCATTCCGCTTGTAATCGTACTCGACAAGCCAGCGAGCAGCAAAGCCATGGCGAAGATGTTGGCGGCATTGTTGCCAAGGAGCGGTTGGAGCATCGACTGCGCCTGTGAGAGTTCCTCAACGTGCGTGCCATGCTCATAGAAGGAAGAGGCGGCAAGGATGATCATCGCAGAGTTTATCGCCCATCCCACAAGCATGGAGAAAAGCGTGTCGAAAAACTCATACTTCAGCATGTGCCTTATTCGCTGATCGCCTTCGAGATTAATCTCGCGGCTTTGGACAATTTCGGAATGAAGAAACAGGTTGTGGGGCATCACCACGGCACCAAGGACGCTCATGATGACAAGCAAGGAGCCTTTTGGCACGGAAGGCACAAACGAGCAGTATGCCACCGATTGCCAATCTACATGCACAAGAAACAGTTCATAGATAAACGAGAGCCCGATAACAGACACAAAAGCTATGACCGCCCGCTCAATGCGCTTATAGCCATTGGTAAAAAGCATGACAAGCACGGCAACAGTATTAAGCACGGCACCCATGGGGATGCTCATGCCAAAAAGCATCTGCAAGGCTATGGCACCACCAAGAATCTCGGCGAGGGAGGTAGAGATGGATGCCAAGAACGCCGTAACGACGATTGGCTTGCCTGCCCAACGGGGGGCATATTTTACGGCTGCCTCGCTGAGACACAAACCGGTGACAATGCCCAGGTGAGCCACATTGTGTTGCAGGGCTATGAGCATGACGGTGGAGAGTGTCACTACCCACAAGAGGGCATAGCCGTATTCAGAGCCTGCCGCGAAATTTGTAACCCAATTGCCTGGGTCTATGAATCCCACGGTCACCAAAAGACCAGGTCCTATATATTTGAAAATGTCCAAGGCGCCAAGGACATGCGGATGGTCCGTGCGCTTCAGTTCCTTAATGATGTTCCACATATTATAAATATTTTCGTTTACTTCTTAGCTGATTTGATGCAAAGATACAACAATTCTTCAGTGCATAAATCAGCGTCGCTTCATAATCATCATAAATGATTACTACGCAAGGGCATGGTCGCAACGACCGAGGCAGACGCACGCAAACATCACAAAAAGTCAACAATAATACTTTATTAGTGACAATATGAGAAAATAAAGCACGAAAAACATTGTCAATTAATAATAATTGAGTAACTTTGCTTTCAAATTCAAGAACAAGAGAATTTAAAAAGAGTAAATTACATAATCATGAGTGAATTGATAAAGCCTAAAAATTATACGACACTCTTAGGCCGCCGCCAGACGGAACAGGGCATCAAGATGATAAAAGAGTTTTTCCAGCAAAACCTTTCAACCGAACTTCGCCTTAGCAGAGCCACGGCGCCCTTGTTCGTACTGAAAGGCTTGGGCATAAACGATGACCTTAACGGCGTGGAGCGTCCCGTGACATTCCCTATTAAGGACATGAACGAGGCCAATGCCGAGGTTGTGCACTCTTTGGCAAAATGGAAGCGGCTCACGCTCGCCAAGTTTGGAGTGGAGCCTGGCTATGGCATCTATACCGACATGAATGCCATACGCGCAGACGAGGGGCTTGACAACCTACACTCGCTGTACGTGGACCAATGGGACTGGGAGGCGGTAATCACCCGCGAACAACGCACCATATCGTTCCTTGAGGACATAGTGAAGAGAATATATAGTGCCATTCTCCGCACCGAGTTCCTCGCGTGCGAGAATTTCCCACAACTCAAGCCTTTCTTGCCAAGGGAAATTCATTTCATCCACTCGCAAGACTTGCTCGAAATGTATCCAGACATGACTCCCCACGAGCGAGAGAACGCAATATGCGAGAAGTATGGCGCCGTATTCGTGGAAGGCATTGGCGGACGATTGTCTGACGGCAACAAGCACGATGGACGCGCGGCAGACTACGACGACTGGTCCACGATATCCGAGAACGGCAAGGCGGGACTCAATGGCGACATCCTGATATGGTATCCGGTGCTTGGCCGTTCGTTTGAGCTTAGCTCAATGGGCATTCGCGTAGACAAGGAGAGCCTGCTTCGCCAATTGAAAACTGAGCATCAGGAAGAACGCGAGAAACTCTATTTCCACCAGCAATTGCTCAACGACAAGTTGCCTCTCAGCATTGGCGGTGGCATAGGCCAAAGCCGCCTCTGTATGGTATTGCTCCACAAGGCGCATATCGGCGAGATTCAGGCAAGCATATGGCCAGAGGAAATGCGCGAGGAATGCGCAAAGCTCGGCATGCCATTGATATAAGCATAAGGCTCTCAACGCCAAGCATAGTGTCAACCTGTAAGCGTATTTAACCTTACAGGTCGACATAATGGTTTGGTAGTTGTCGCATACGTGGAACTTTATCTCATCTTAATGTCCCATGCTCCTCTGCTATACACGGCGGAATCAGTCTTTGGCACATCAATTCCATTAAGCTGGAATTGCCTGACAACCATGCCTTGGCAACGAGGGTTGCCAAAGAGATTTCCGGGGGTTATTCCCAACATATTGACATTGATGGTTATTTCTTGACCACGGCATACATGAAGACCGATTTGTGGTCGATTGATGTCGTGCCTGGCTGTTAAAACAAAAGTTGGCATACGTTTTTATCTTATTCCATGACTGATAGCATCTTTTGCCACAGCAGGTTCTTTTATTAACCAATCAATGGTGAGCAATGCAGCAGGGTAAGTCATTCCAAACTTTTCGTTGAAATAAGTGATAGAATAGCCTTCCGACTCAAAGTCAGTTTCTTCGTTGTCCTTTACCCACACCTTTAATAATGGCCTGAGACTTGCGTCCAAGTGCAGGAGTTCATTGGCAACCAAAGGGGCTTGCCTTTCCGTGTACTTGTTTTCCGTGAGTTTCTTGATAATGTCTTTAGCGTCCATAAGTTTTTTCCTTATATGCTGTTAATACATCTTCCGCGAACTTTCTGGCATCAGCCTCCACAGGCTGCATCCAATAAGCCCTAAATCCGAATAACTGCGCATCTTGATAACCGTATTTGTCAAGGTTAACTTTCCAGTTGGTCAAGTCTCCATGGCTTGCATGAGTTTGGCGCTGCTCCATATTGTAGGTTTGGTAAGAATGTCTACCTTCATGCATAACAGTGTCGAGAACATTATCAAGGAAAACAGGGCTGTCCGACTTTACGAGTTCTGAATTTATGACGATACGTTCTCCCAAGAAGCCGTTTTCATGGTAGCCCATGTGTCCGCATATTTTGCCATCTACTTCCAACAGTTTGCCAAGGTTTTCCACCTCAATAGGGCAAGCAGGACGATGCTCTATGTCTGCGATTTTAGTTTCCAACTGGTTAAGGAGCTCAACTCGCTGGTCTATTGACAATTCCTTCCATTCTTCCAGCTTGAGCCCGGCAGTGTCTCTCATGACATCCGAAATCTGGTCTACTTGCTCCATATCATTAGGGGCCTCCAAATATTCAGAAGGTATTTGGTCGCGTATAGGCTCTATCATTTCCGCAATTCGTGAATCACTATCAATGGCCTTAGGAGGTTTTCCGCCTTGAATGACGTCAATGCGCATTGCCAGTTCCTCAGGCTGTGGAGGATTTATACATTCCTTGATGTATTCCAACTCTATCTTGGAATAGTCTGTTGTCTTTGTATCTTCTATCGAAGGCGAAGACATGGATTCCATATTTTCCAACATAACCTACCCTATTTTACTTTATTCACTTGTACCCAATGTTTATCTGTTGACAGTGATGTGGAGACAATGCACTGCCCAACCAATAGTTTGGGAATTATCATACGCTGCTCCTTGCTGATGCCCATACTTTCCGCAATCGCCTTACAATCATCCTCTGCCACAAGACGATGTGTGATTTTGGTATTCGTGTTCTTGATGGCATCCGGTATTAAACGAGTTGGTACTTGGTCTACCAAGAACATACCTTCCCCATACGCACGGATTTCTGACAGCATATTTGAAAACATCATGGCAGACTTATATTGTGGCATCTCTGGATTATCGCACTTGTCCATTACACGATGTGCCTCTTCTATGACTGTCAGGTGGCGACATTGCGAACTATTGAAGTCTACTTTCCCAATTTCCGCAAGTGCTTGACGATATTCATATAACTGCTGAAGAATGACCGCCATGAAGAAAGCCTTATCGTTGTCATCACCAACATACGAAAGGTTTATCACGACAGGATGCTCGTAAAGCGCAGCGCAAGGTGTTGACCTCAGACAGTTCAATGTCTCGCCACGCCATCCTCGCCGGAGAGAGTTTATGCGGGTGTTGAGACACGCTTTCATGTTGCTTGCTACCCTTTCCTCATAATGGCACTCGTCTATAACCTTTCCAACACTCATACTCATACCGTTCAATGTTGGAGGCAGAGTTTTATTGAATACAGGCTCTGTGTTCAGCCAGTCCGTTGACTTGTTCTGATAAACAGTGTAGATGAGATCTTCCATGAGAACGGGCAGAATGTCATACATGGGAAAAGCTGCGGCAAAGGTGGACTTCAGTCTGTCTATATGCGACAGCACATTGGGGTCTTGCTCCTTACTAAGCCAAACAGGCTCAAACGGATTCAGCCGCAACTGCTTGGGCGTAAAATTATTGCGGTATTTCCGACAGCCTGGCATATAGATGTCAATTTGGCTCTCTTTGTGAAGCTTATTGTATGATAACGCCCAGTCAACATATTCAGTCTTCGCTGGTTCTATTATCAAGAACGGAATATTGTCTTTCAATCCGTTGAGTATCGCTTGCACAGTGTTGGTTTTGCCTGTTCCATTGACACCCGACAGCAACGTATGCTTTGACAACACGCTTAGTGGAAGGTTGTATTCCATTTCTGTTGGCGAGCCACCAAAGAGCAGTTTGCCGAAAGCGATACTGTCACCTTGAGTGTCAAGCTTGTTTAAACTGAACTCCGGGGAACTGTCAACCACACTGATGCCAGGAACAGTTCTCAAAGGGAAGTTGACAAGATAGGACAACTCCTTTGTAGTAAGAACTGTCTTTAGCTCTTTGTAGTTATCTCCCAAAGGATGTTGAAATCTTTGCCCTTGGTAGTTGTCAATGAGAAGCAATGGTGCATTAAGCCGTGCAAGACTGTTCTTTTTTATATCATCCACGGCAATGGAAATGTCATGAATGCGTATCGGCTCGAAAATACTCTCCTGTCCGCTCAGAATGGAACGCAGTTGCATGGCCTCTGCCTGTATATCCGACTTCTTGTCTGTCATTAGATACACACCGACATTCCACAATCCTATGGCTTTGCCTGTCTCAAACCGCTTTGAATGGTAGAACAAGTGCTCCGACACAGCCTCTATATGCTTGTTCACCACGTTCCGGCTGATGCTTTGCGACTTGCTTTCATTTGTACCGACTGTATCAGAGTCGCTCGTGCCTTTGGTGGTGGTTAAAGTGTTTGTATCAGTAATACCTTTTGTCTTTGTTGGACTTACACCAGTGATGAAGTTGCCAATAGACGACAGGCCTATCATGCCCAACGCCGTAGGGAGAATGGCTCCCGCGGCATCTGCGACACCATCAATGACAGCACTTGCCGCCGGAAACACTGATGCGGCAAGCCCCAAACCTGTCGCTGCCAATGCCCTCTTGCCAATTTTTGAGAAATCCTTCTTTGTTACAGACTCGGATATTGAATGGCTGACACTCTCGCTTACAGATGAAGACGTGCCGTGTGTATGTGAACAGGATGTACCTTGCGTAAAACCTTCTGTTACATTGATGGATTTCAACGACTCAGCCTGCCCGTTCATTTCCCGACATTGGTATATCATGGCTTCGGCATCATTGCTTTCTATCGGGTCGGCAACTACAAGATATGCATACTTCTTGCTCTTGTTCATGCCAGTAATCAGGTCGTCGATCGTTGCCGGATAGACATTTTTGTATTGGCTCTCCATGGAAGGAATGCCTGTCAAGGCATAGGTGTAGCCAAAATTGTCGGACGCGATGTCTTTCTTCAAGTTGGACAGCCCCTCCTCTGCCTCGCTGACAATCTCCGTTTGCAAACCAGGCCATGCGCCTTTTACAAACTCGTTGAGGCTTTTCACGTATGTCTTTGCCTTGATATTATCTGAAGTGGAGCGCAGACCAAGATACATGGAATTCTCCTTTCCATTGCCTTCCACCAAGAATAGCAACTGCGTGGTCTTTGGCAAGAAACATGAATACAATATCTTTTGGATTGCGGTGAAACAGTCCTCTGCCGAGTCATGCAACGGTTTGCCCACTTGCTTGATTCTTATCCATGATGCCTCCTCCTTCAGCGTGCTTTCAACAGCCTCAACCTTGAAAGGGTTCTCCGCAACAGGATTCGTGATATTTTCCAGATACTTTCGCTCCATACAGAACGAAAGCGTCTGTGAGAGAGCCGTGGCTGCCATAGCCTTGGCTGCCGGCTCTATGCGATTAAGTTCATAGTCCATAAGCTTATTCTATAAGGATTCGTGCGTCTCGCAAGCTCTTCTTGTACTCGTTCAACACCTTTGCAGTCATGTCTTGAATCGTAGCTCTCAGCTTATCGTTTTTCAAAGAGTTGTCAACGGCATTGTGTATAGACTCGGTAATCTCGTCACCTTTCTCGATGATGGCATTGTAAACATTCACCCTTTCATCATGATTGAGTGCTTTTTTCATGGCATCAGCTTGCTTCTCTTTGTCATTGCGCTTGTCTCCACCGAGGAAATGACCAAGTGCAAATCCGAGACCTGCTCCAAGAGGTCCAAAAATCCACCCTGCTCCTGCCAAGCTATACTGCAGCCAATTGAAGCTCGATGTGTCAATGGTTTTTGATATTTCGTTAATGACAGAGTCCAGGTTGATGTTTTGAATGTCAATGCTGTCGAATCTTATTTGTGGAAGTGAAACTTTCGTGCCGCGGTTAGTGTAGTTGGCAACAATAGTGTTGATCTTACCACGCACGTCTTTGGTGGTTTCTATGAATGCCTCCTCAAAATATTTTGGAGTTTCTTTCTTTAATTCGTTCACGCCATTTTCAACGACTTCTTTAATTGTGCCTTTTAAGTCGTTCAGAGAGAAGTCTTCTTCCTTATAGCCTTCCACATTGCCTATAAACCAGTAGAGGCTGACGTTGACAGAATCCACCACATCTGCTTTCAGTACTTCGCCATAGTTTGTAACAAAGCAGTCGTAAACCTTATTGCCTTTGACGATATTGTCAATTTCTTCTCCGATACCAGTGTCCATGCCTTCGGTGCGCAAGTCTATGCGAGCAACTTCCGCCACGCCTTGTGATATTGTCAGCGAAGGGTCTTGGTCGCGACGAATGCTTTCTTTTGGTATGCCCCACACCTTGGAGATAAGTGGCATGATGAAATCCATGCGTGAAGCGCCTCCAGTAAGAAATACGCCATAGATTGGCGCGTTATGGATATGGTTTTCCTTGAAGTCCCTCATCGCGTCTTCTATCTCCTTGATGTAGCCAACTTCTTCCAACTTGGCATTAAGTTCTCCTGGAGTATATGACAACTTAAAACGCTCGTCTTCAAAGTCCTCGTCGTCATCCACAAGTTCTGCGAAGTTCACAAACTTCTTTACTTTTGCCGATGGGTCAAAATAAGCTTGCTCCTTGACGGTTCTTGCCTCAAACTGCAAACGATCCCTTAGTTTGGGGTACTTTTTCTCAAAAGAGCGCACGATTTCGCAAGAGTCTTCCAAGTTATGGAGTATAAGTTTCTCAATTGCAGACGCGCCACAATTGTAACCGTTGTCAATAAGCTCAGAATTGTTTGACTGATTCATATATGTGAAATCCAACGTACTTGACCCCATGTCAAACACGATTGCACCCTTGCTGATGTTGCGTCCAAGACCGGAGGTGACATCGTGTTGCGCAAGTACAAAGGCAGCTCTTGACTCTTTGGTCACTCCGGCAATAGGCAGTCCTGCTTTTTCAGCCATTTTCTCATAAAGCCTTTATGTCTCCGCGTCCCATCCAGAAGGAGTGGCAATATAAACCTTGTGGTTGCCGTCATGCAATATCGCGGAATTATTCTCTATTATGCAGCGATAAACCTCTTGCATAAACCGCATCATCAACTTCTCCTTTTCACCGTTGATGTCTTTTGGAGCTTGCTTAAAGCATACGTTCACAGATGCTTTCTTCAAGATGTCTGAACCGAATGCCCTGTCACCAATGAAGGCATCGCCATTGTCCAATATGGTGATGGCGGAAGGAATGACTTTCTTGTTACCGCCCATGTCCAGGTCTTTTGCAGGATAGAGCTGCTCCACTGGTGTGTCCCACTGCACAGGGCAAATGGCCGCGGAAGTCTCGCCATGGCCAAGGTCTATACCTATTATATACTCGATATTCTTGTCTTTTTTCATTGCTCTTACCTTAATGAAATGATAATGTCGTTTAGATTCACATTCCTTTGGATTTGAATTATGAATCCTCTGGCATGAATACCTTGCCTTTAAGGACGGCAACGTCACCTTTGGCAATGGCAGGGACGACCATCTTTGGCTGTTGGGCGGTTGGTGATGGTATCTGTTCAAACAGGTTGGCGTTGTCTTCGCCATAGTCCACGACCTGCAGGTCGTAGTTGTCCAAGAGTTCCGTAATGTCCTCTATCCTTTGCTGAAGTTTGCCTACATACTTGTCTTCCGTTTCGTCATGTGTACGCTTGTAACCCACTAAAGATTGTATGCCTTCAAGGATAGACTTGAAGTTTCCTTCCAGTGTTGGTTCGGGTTGTTGCTCATACTTGTTAACAACGCGATTGATTTGGGCACGGAAAGTGTCGATGAGATTGTCGATGCTTTCGCAAATGGATGCCACTATTTGGATAAACTTGTCCACGTTGAGTTTTTGCTTGGTGGCAACATTTGTCGGCGTTGGCTGAGGCGCGGCATGAATGGTCTTTGCGGCAGTGGACTTATCAGACGAAGAAGCGCAGTAGAGCACCATCGCGGTGCCAGCAACAGAACCGAAGACTGCTCCCCAAGTGCCGATAACGACACCGCCAATGATTCCGCCAACAGCGCTTGCGCCAATACTGTATGGTATGGCATTCTTGTTGATCCCATCAGATGTTGTTTTCTGTGCCGTTTGGATACGTTGGGCATTGTGTTCCGTGTGATTATTGTCCTTTGACAATTCGGAAACGATAGCCTGCTGAGCGTTTAAAAGCGACAAGGCCGATTGAAGGATGTAGTCTTCAGCTTGTGTCAGTTGAAGCCTGAACTCTCCATCGTTGTCAAACAGATCGTTGAGGTAATGGCTTACAGCGCTTTCGATTTTTGCCGCGTCTCTTGGCAGTTCCAAGTCTTGCAACATGGAGCGCAACTTGTCTTGGTTGCTTTCAAAAAGGTTTCTTAATGTTTCTTTGGCCATTTTATTAGCGGTTGTGTCAATGGCTCCTTCTTGACGAATGTAACAGTATTTGGGTTTTAAAGAAAAAGCGTGAAGCCCACTGTCGCTCGCTTCACATTGTGAGGTCTTCGAACTTACCCGTCAGTCGAAACGAGCAACGAGACCCCACGCCGATATGTATATAGATACACTCCCATAAATCCAGCTTTTCAGAGTTGATTTATGAAAGGCATATATAAAACATACCCATGGCATCATCGTTGCGAGGTCTCTTGACTGACTATGAAGTGTTCGAAGTTTCACAATGCCAGAAAACCAAGCGCCAATAACGCTCTTCTTATGTTTGCCCTCTGCCAAACGCCGCTCTTTCAAGCGACATCGGCGCAGGACTATTTGCAGTCATTGTACACTAAGTACGATTATGCGCTCCAAATTTACAACTTTTTATTAACTCAGCAAAGAATACTGCAAGAAATTATTGCTTCGTTGAGAAATTGGCATCTCTAAACTCCTGGTAAAACAATAAATAATCGTGAATAAATATTGACAAAATGCCTTCTAAGAATCGATTGTTTGAAAAAAGAACAAGACTGGTTCAAACGGAGGCCTTTTTCAATGCGGTTTTATAACAGTTTAAGTATTAAACAGTTATACAAATTCAACCGATCAAGCACTTAGCTATCATTCTTCTCTCGCCGCCATTCCACTGAAAAGACAAGGGCCTTCCACTGAAAAGGCGACTTCATGCCTATGGTAAGGCAATGGATAAACGCTGAAATGAAATCGGCTTTACGGTGCAAAGGCAAAGATTTTGCACCGTAAAGCCGAACAAAAATGTATGTTACCGTCTATTTTTATTGTTGGCGTCATGCTCTCGCTCTCCAGATTGAGCATCAAACATGACACGTTTTTTGGCAATAAAACTTTACAAACGTCACGTCAACTCAACTCCAATTTCAAACCAACGCGCAACTTCTCAATGGCAGGGTTGCGCTTTCTCATGGCATCGAACACCTCCAACTTGGTGAGAGCCCGCTCGTTCTCGTTGTGCTTGGCAAGACGGGGCGAAAACTCTATGAGGCTGTTGTGAAGTCGCAACCGCATGGTAGCGCGGATGTTTTTCTTGATTGAAGTTATTTGGTCAAGAAGCAACTGATTGTCCACAACAACCTCAATGTCGGGGTATTCGGTGATTCTTGGGACAATATTTTTCAAGCGCGAGGCAAGGCCAACAAACTTTTGGGGCATGCGGTTGCACATTGAGACCCATTCTCTCATGAGGTCATCGTCGGTGAATGTGTCCTCAACCTTCTTCTCCTCAAGCTTCTTCGCTGCCGCCTCGTCCACGGTCACGGCCTCAATGCCATCACCAGTTTTTGGCTTTCGGCGTAGGTCGCCGAAAGTCATACCTATGTTCTTGAAATGAAAAGTGGTTCCGCCACCAATCGCCACTTTTGGCACTGTAGGCTTTTCGTCTGTTATTGGCTGCTCCGCGGTAGTTGGCTTTTCCGCGGTTTCAACTTTTGTTTTAGTATCAGTAGAGTTGGCATGCGCCACTAGTCTCCGTGCGACCCCAGCCACCTGCATTGCCGGTTTAGGTTGCACCACATTGTTTTTCTTAAACAGGGATTTCAATCTCATAGGGCTACGCCCACCAGCGGGCACGTCGCCGTCCTCTGGCTGTGTGACCTGAGCCACACGTATGAGGGTGAGCTCCACCAAAAGACGCTTGTTGCTGCTTTGGCGATATTGCACATCACACTCGTTGAGGATTTTCAATGCCTGGTAAAGGAACGTCAACGGACATTTCTTTGCCTGCTCCTTGTATTTTGTCTTCTGGCTCTCGCTCACTTCAAGCAAGCGAAGCGTTTGCTCATCCTTTGCCATCATCACGTTGCGCACATGCGAGGCAAGGCCATTGACAACATTGCTGCCGTCGAAGCCACGCTGGATGATGCCGTTGAGCAATACCATGATGTCAGAAGCCTTATTCTCAAGCGAAAGATCGATAATCTTGAAATAGTTGTCGGCATCAAGCACATTGAGGTCTTGAAGCACCTTGTCGTAAGTGATGTGACCTTGGCAGAAACTCGACACTTGGTCGAAAATGGACAACGCGTCGCGCATACCGCCATCAGCCTTCTCGGCTATCACGCTTAAAGCTTCCTCCTCACACGTTATGCCTTCCTTCTCGGCCACCATCGCCAAATGGTTCACTATCTCGGGCACCGTCATGCGCTCGAAATCGTAAATCTGGCAACGGGAGAGAATGGTTGGGAGAATCTTGTTTTTCTCAGTTGTGGCGAGGATGAATATCACATGCGCAGGCGGTTCCTCCAAGGTTTTGAGGAAGGCGTTGAAAGCGGCTTGGGAGAGCATGTGCACCTCGTCTATGATGAAGACCTTGTACTTGCCTGTCTGTGGCGGTATAAGGGTTTGCTCCATGAGCGTCTTTATGTTCTCCACAGAGTTGTTGCTTGCCGCGTCAAGCTCAAAGATGTTCATAGACCTTCCCTCGTTAAAAGCCCGGCAATTCTCACACTCGTTGCAGGCCTCACCGTCGCTGGTGGGGTTCTCACAATTGATAGCCTTTGCGAAGATGCGAGCGCACGTGGTCTTTCCCACTCCACGCGGGCCACAGAAAAGGAAGGCGTGCGCAAGCTTACCAGTCCTCACGGCATTCTTCAAGGTAGTGGTGAGCGAGTCTTGACCCACCACCGACGAGAAAGTCATTGGCCGATATTTCCTTGCGGAAACAATATAGTTGTCCATAGATAATCTTAGATAGTATCGTTTTGCAAACTTACAAAAATAATTCCTAACCTCACGCCTTTTCACTGAAAAGATTAGGCTAAGACTAAAAAAAGCGTTGCCCCCACCAATGGTGAGAGCAACGCCGAAATTTCTTGATAAGACTTTCCCTAAAGGCTTATGCCTCTGCAGGAGCCTCTGTGTTTTCAGCCTCTGCGGCCTCAGCAGCCTTAGCAGCCTCTGCCTCTGCCTTTGCGGCAGCCTCAGCAGCCTTCTTGTCGGCCACCTTCTTTGCAATAGCCTCGTTGACCTTCTTCTCAGCCTCGAGAGCCTTGGCTACAGCCTCCTGACGATTCTTTGACTGTGCGTCGAGAGTAGCGTTGAGCTTCTGCTCCTTGGTAGCCTTCCAAGCGTCGTACTTCTGCTGGCAAGCAGCCTCGTCGAACGCGCCCTTCTTGACACCGCCACGGAGATGCTTCATCATGTAGACACCCTCACCCTTCAGGATGTTGCGAACGGTGTCTGTAGGCTGTGCACCTGCCTCTACCCAGTAGAGAGCACGGTCGAAATTCAAATCTACGGTAGCAGGATTGGTGTTAGGATTGAACATACCAATCTTCTCGATGAACTTACCATCACGTGGTGCTCTAACGTCAGCGATCACAATTCTGTAAACTGCGTAGCTCTTGTGGCCGCCGCGCTGCAATCTGATTTTTGTTGCCATTTTGTTTTAAAAAACTAATATAAAGGTTTGAATTTAATGCTGCCAACACGTGACAGCGGGTGCAAAGTTACTGCTTTTTACTTATATCTCAATGAGATGGCAATGATTTTTTAACAAAACTTACATTACTCCGTCCTCGCGGAGCTTCTCTTGCCACTTCCATGCGGAGCGCATTACGTCGTCGAGCGACGACTCTGCTTTCCATCCGAGAACCTTATTGGCCTTTGAACAGTCACCCCAAATCTTTTCGATGTCGCCTTCGCGTCGGGGACCATAAGCCCAATTGAGTTTCACGCCTGTGGCTCTCTCGAATGTCTCAACAATCTCAAGCGTGGAGTTGCCACGGCCTGTGCCAATGTTGAAATAGTCGAGAACTGGGCTGTCCTCATCGTCAAGAACACGCCTCATGGCTGCCACGTGAGCCTTTGCGAGGTCAACCACATATATGTAGTCGCGAATGCACGTACCGTCGGGCGTATCGTAATCGTTGCCGAAGATGGTGAGCTGCTTGCGAATGCCTATCGCGGTTTGGGTGACATAAGGTATGAGATTGTTTGGCACGCCATTAGGAAGTTCGCCTATGAGTGCCGACGGATGGGCGCCTATCGGGTTGAAATAACGAAGGACGATGCTCTTGATCGGAGCGCCGCTGTGGATGTAATCATGGATGATCTGCTCGTTGATCTCCTTTGTGTTGCCATAAGGCGACGTTGCCTTCTGATGAGGTGCCGTCTCCGTGACAGGCAGGTTCTCCGGCTTAGGCTGACCGTAGACGGTACAGCTTGAAGAGAAGATAATGCCTTTCACGTTATACTTGGGCATCAACTCAAGAAGGTTGATCAGCGACACCACATTGTTGCGGTAATAAAGCAACGGTTTCTGCACGCTCTCGCCCACAGCCTTGCTTGCGGCAAAATGGATGATGCCCTCTATGTCAGGGTATTTCTTGAATACGTTTTCCGTGGCTTCCTTGTCTCGCAAGTCCACTTTCTCGAACGCCGGACGAACGCCCGTGATCTTCTCAATGCCATCGAGAACCTCTATCTTGGAATTAGAGAGGTCATCGACAATCACCACTTTGTATCCCGCCTCAATAAGTTCAACGGAAGTGTGGGAACCAATAAAGCCTGTGCCTCCCGTGACAAGGATTGTCTGTTTCATAATTAAATAAGTATAAAAGGTTTGTATTTGCGCCCACAAAGATACTTAAAATTCCAATAACTGCAAGCTATTGGCAGAAAAAAGTTGTAACTTTGCACGAAAATTGTAAAACACAATAATAAAAGATATAACATAAGAATTATGAGCATTCAAACTGAGAAGATTAAGGAGCTTGTCGCCAAACGCGAGCAAGCCCGCCTTGGCGGTGGACAGAAAGCCATCGACAAGCAGCACGCCCGTGGTAAGTACACAGCCCGCGAGCGCATTGAGATGCTTGTCGACAAGGACTCGTTCGAGGAGTACGACATGTTCAAGCTTCATCGCTGCCACAACTTCGGCATGGAGAAGAAGCAATACCTCGGCGACGGCGTCGTGGCAGGCTCGGCTACAATCGATGGCAGGCTTGTATACGTGTACGCACAGGACTTCACTGTCAACGGTGGCTCGCTTTCAGAGACCATGGCACAAAAGATTTGCAAGGTCATGGACATGGCAATGCAAAACGGCGCTCCCGTAATCTGCATGAACGACTCTGGCGGCGCACGCATCCAGGAAGGCATCTCAGCCCTCGCCGGCTATGGAGAGATCTTCGAGCGCAACATCCTCGCCTCTGGCGTGATACCCCAAATTTCCATGATACTTGGTCCTTGCGCAGGCGGTGCCGTCTATTCGCCAGGCCTCACCGACTTCATCCTCATGACAGAGGGCACGAGCTATATGTTCCTCACGGGACCGAAAGTGGTGAAGACCGTCACGGGTGAGGACATCGACTCGGAGCATCTCGGTGGAGCAAGCGTACACGCAAGCAAAAGCGGCGTGACGAGTTTCACGGCTAAGACAGAGGAGGAGGCCATGGAGATGATAAAGAAGCTCTTGAGCTACATCCCATCCAACAACACAGAGGAAGCACCACTCGTGGAGTGCACAGACCCCGTGGATCGCAAGGCAGACTTGCTCAATGAGATCTTGCCAGACGACCCCAACAAGGCATACGACATGTACAAGGTCATAACTGCCGTAACCGACAATGGCGAGTTCTTCGAGGTGCAGCCTAAGTTCGCAAAGAACATCATCACCGGTTTCGCCCGCTTCAACGGCCAGAGCGTGGGCATCGTGGCAAACCAGCCCTCCGCTTACGCTGGCGTGCTCGACGTAAACGCCTCACGCAAAGGCGCTCGTTTCGTGCGTTTCTGCGACGCCTTCAACATTCCTATCGTTTCGCTTGTGGATGTGCCAGGATTCCTCCCAGGCACAGGCCAGGAGTACAGCGCTGTCATCCTGCACGGAGCCCAGCTCCTCTATGCCTACGGCGAGGCCACGGTGCCAAAGATTACCATCACTCTAAGAAAGAGCTATGGTGGCAGCCACATCGTAATGGGTTGCAAGCAGCTCCGTTCCGACCTCAACTTCGCATGGCCAACCGCCGAGATAGCCGTAATGGGCGCAAGTGGTGCCGTGGCTGTGCTCTGTGGCAAGGAGGCGAAGAAAGTCAAGGAAGAAGGCGGCGACGTGAAAGCATTCCTCGCTGAGAAAGAAGACGAGTACACAAAGACTTTCGCCAACCCTTACCAGGCTGCACAATACGGCTACATCGACGACGTCATCGAGCCTCGCAACACACGCTTCCGCATTTGCCGTGGCTTGGCGCAGTTGGCTCACAAGCGTCAGTCGTTGCCAGCGAAGAAGCACGGATGCATGCCTATGTAATTAAGAAATGAGCGAAGAGAAAAAAATGGACAAGAACATATACGCGGCAATAGCGATGGCCATCTTCGAGTACCAAGGCAACAACGTACACGACAGAGAGCCAGGCATCATCACCATTAAGCCAAAATGCACACTGTGGGATGCCAAGCAGATTTCATTCACCGCAAAACCATAACAAAGATGAAGCAGTTTAAATATACAATAGCTGGCAAGGAGTATGAGGTCGAAATCGTAGACATCAACGAAGAGACCAACGTCGCCAACGTCAAAGTGAACGGGGAAGAGTTTGAAGTGGGCATGGAGAAACCTTCCGTGGAGACAGAGAAGCCCAAGGTAACGCTTGGCAAGCCCGTTGCCGAGGAAAACGACGATGCCGCTACAACGGCAAACGTCAACACGGCAAACGCAATCAAGGCTCCCCTGCCCGGCACTATCACGTCTATCAACGTAAAGGTTGGCGACGAGGTAAAGGCCGGCGACACACTGCTCGTTTTGGAAGCCATGAAAATGGCAAACAATATCGAGGCAGAGAAAGACGGCAAGGTGGCCGCCATTTGTGTCAAGGCTGGACAGAGCGTCATGGAAGACGATGCGCTCGTCGTGATTGAATAAGGAAATTATAGCCACATTTTATATAACAAACGCCCGTTTTGTGTGAAATCATGCAAAAACGGGCGTTTTGTCATTATTTATGTCTACCTTTGCACCCAAAAGCATTTTTAGAATAAAATCATAATGGCCAAAAAGAGAATTTTATTCATCAATCAAGAGATTGTGCCCTATGTCCCTAAGTCGGAAATGGCTTTGCTCGGACGCGACTTGCCTCAAAAGATGCAGTCGGGAGGTTTTGACGTACGCACGTTCATGCCTAAATGGGGCAACATCAACGAGCGTCGCGGACAACTTCATGAGGTTATCCGCCTCTCAGGTCTCAATATCGTCATTGATGACACCGACCACCCCTTGATCATCAAGGTGGCGAGCATACCAGTAACAAGACTTCAAGTCTATTTCATCGACAATGAGGATTATTTCATCAAGCGTCGTTCCATGACCGAGGACGAGAATGGCAACGAGTATGATGACAACGGCGAGAGGGCAATATTCTTCGCACGCGGCGTGCTTGAGACAGTAAAGAAATTGCGTTGGGACCCAGACTTGATACATTGTCAGGGATGGATGGCCGGAGTCATTCCACTTTACATCAAGACTGCTTATCACGAAGACCCAGCCTTTGCCAACACGAAAGTTGTTACATCATTGTTCTCAAAACAATTCAAGGCAAACTTTGGCACGAAATTCAAGGAATGCGTAGAGTTCGGAAGTGCCAAGGCTGACTTGCTGAAAAAATATTCTGAGCACTTCGATTATATCGACCTTGCAAAGCTCGCCATAGACTATAGCGATGGCGTGATAGAAGCTGCAGAAAACGTCAACGACTCCCTGCTCGAATACACCAAGGAGTCGGGAAAGCCACTTATGGAATATCCAGGCGAAGACTACGCCTCTGCTTACAAGGATTTCTACAACAAGCTATTAGGATAAAGCATGAAATTAAAGACAATATTTTTTCTTCTCTCAGGTTTCGTGATGGCTGCCTGCTCTGACAGCACGGATGAGATAGGATCGTCACTCACGAAAGACACAGATGCCGTAAGCGTGGAAACAAAATCGTTTGGCATCGCCAGCCAATCACTTCTCGCCGATTCCGTATTGTCGAGAAACAATGTGGGCTACCTGGGGAAAGTCAGAGATGCGGAAACCGGTGAATACATAACCGGCGACTTCATGGCTCAGTTCTTCAACCTTGAGGGTTATAAATTCCCCAACAAGAGCGACATGGTTGGCACAAATGCCCAAGGCGACTCTATTAAGGGATTGGTAAAGGCTGACTCTTGCGAGATACGCTTGTTCTACTCAAAGCATTATGGTGACAGCACTCGCACCATGAAACTCACGGCATATGAGATGGGAAAGCCCATGACTGAGGACAAGAACTATTATAGCAACTTCGATCCATTGGCTGAGGGCTATGTGAGAGATGGCGGCATCGCGCAAGACAAGGTCTATACTCTCACCGACTATGTGGTGTCAGAGACTACACGTGACAGTTCCGCATACGAACCTTATATCACTATAAAGCTCAACGGTAAATACACCGACGCTAACGGGAAAGAATACGACAACTACGGCACATACATACTTGAGACATATTATGAGCATCCCGAGTATTTCAAAAACGCCCAAACTTTCCGCAAGAACGTTGTTCCTGGCTTCTACTTCAAACACAAGTCAGGATTAGGCAACATGGCTTATATTGACGCCTCACAGTTGAGCATAGCTTATAAGTTTGTAGAGAAAGACAGCGTGTTGAATGGTATTACCGTATTCTGGGGAACAGAGGAAGTGCTGCAGACGTCAAACATCTCAAACGACAAGAGTACGCTCGCAAGACTTGCCAATGACAACTCATGCACATACTTGAAGACTCCATCCGGAATATTCACGGAGCTCACCCTTCCTGTTGAAGATATCATCTCCGGACACGAAAACGACAACGTTGCCGGTGCCTCCCTTACCATTCCAAGAATCAATAGCGAGACAACAAGCACGGAATACACTTTCAGCATCCCTCAGAACTTGTTGATGATACCTAAAGATTCCCTCAACAGTTTCTTCGAGAACATGGAGATGTACAACAACCGCACATCGTTCATTGCGACATACACAGGAAAGTCGTCGACCAACGGTTACACGTTTAACAACATCTCAAACATGATCACGTCGATGGCTGCCATTGACAAGCAAAAGCGTTCTGCAGACTGGAACAAGGTAGTTCTCATCCCCGTGACGCTAACGACGACAAGTTCTTCCACAAGCACCAGCAGTAGTTATAGCTATTATTATTCCTATTACTACGGAAGTTCAAGTTCGTCATCGAACACTACGGTCACTAAGGTATCACACGACATGTCATTGACAAGCACAAAACTTGTCAAGGGAACCAATGATGACAACAGCCCCTTAAAGCTGAACGTCATCTACAGCAGGTTTAAGTAGCATAACAGGTTTAAAAGTGGCAAGCGTGAAAGAAAATTCAAGCTTGCCTAAATCTAAACCTCATTAAACAGCACAACGTCATGGCCGACAATTTTCTCGAAAGACACCACAGAGACTATGAAGAGCGCAAGGAAGCTTGGCTAAGGAACAAAAAACACATGCCAAAGGTTAAAAGAAAGCTCCAAAGGCCCGATGACGAAAGTCTATAAAACAAAAACGGCGCACCATGGGAATTTTTGGATTATTCAGTAAAAAAAACAAGGAAACACTCGACCAAGGTCTTGAGAAAACCAAGCAGAGCGTCTTCTCTAAGATATCCCGTGCCATAGCTGGCAAGTCCAAGGTTGACAGCGACGTACTCGATAACCTTGAGGAAGTGTTGATAACCTCCGACGTAGGAGTTGACACTACGGTAAAGATTATTAACCGTATAGAGGAGCGCGTGGCAAGAGACAAGTACGTGTCCACGTCAGAGCTCAACAAGATATTGAAAGAAGAGATTGCCTCTTTGCTTACAGAGAATAACTCAGACGACAATACTAATTGGGATTTGCCTGCAGACCATAAGCCGTATGTCATACTCGTAGTCGGCGTGAACGGTGTGGGCAAAACCACTACCATTGGAAAGCTCGCTTACCAGTTTAAGAAAGCCGGAAAGAAAGTTTACCTCGGCGCCGCCGACACATTCCGTGCCGCAGCTGTTGAACAAATACAAATATGGGGCGATCGCGTTGGAGTGCCTGTGATAAAGCAGCAAATGGGCTCTGACCCCGCCAGCGTTGCGTTCGACACGTTGCAAAGCGCAAAAGCCAACGCTGCAGATGTGGTGATTATCGACACTGCTGGACGACTGCACAACAAGGTCGGGTTAATGAACGAGTTGAAGAAGATCAAAGACGTTATGAAAAAGGTCGTACCCAACGCGCCAGACGAAGTATTGCTTGTACTTGACGGCAGCACTGGGCAAAACGCCTTTGAGCAGGCAAAACAATTCGCGGCTGTCACCAATATAACATCTCTCGCCATAACTAAACTTGACGGTACGGCAAAGGGTGGCGTGGTCATAGGAATATCCGACCAATTGAAAGTGCCTGTCAAGTATATCGGCTTAGGTGAGAAAATGGAAGACTTGCAATTATTCAACAAAAAAGAATTTGTCGACTCGCTGTTCTGATTGACATTCAATATGAAGAAAAACCAGATTGATTTTATCACCATGGGCTGTTCAAAGAATCTCGTTGATTCAGAGCAGCTCATGCGTCGTTTTGAGAACATAGGCTATCATTGCAACCACGACCCCAAGCGTCCACAAGGCGAAATAGCCGTCATAAATACTTGTGGTTTCATTGAGAGTGCCAAGGAAGAGAGCATCAATACCATTCTTGAGTTTGCCAACGCCAAGAACAATGGACGCCTGAACAAGCTATTTGTGATGGGATGCCTATCACAGCGTTACCAAAAGGAACTTGAGGAGAGCCTTCCCGAGGTAGACAAGTTCTATGGCAAATTCAATTACACTCAACTGCTCAATGACCTTGGCCCAGCAAGCGCCTCCACGCCAGAAAACAAGACCTTTGCCGAGAGAAGAGTGACATCAAACAGTCGCCGACTTCTCACGACGCCATCCCACTACGCTTATATAAAGATTGCAGAGGGATGCGACCGCCATTGTGCCTATTGTGCCATTCCGTTAATAACGGGTAAGCACGTAAGCCGTCCGATGGAAGACATCTTAAAAGAAGTGGAAGAACTGGTCGGAGAAGGTGTTACCGAGTTTCAAGTCATAGAGCAGGAACTCACCTACTATGGCAGGGATCTTTATGGTCAAACAAGGATAGCTGAGCTGATTGACAAGATGGCAAACATCAAGGGCGTGAAATGGATAAGGCTGCATTATGCGTATCCTAACCAATTCCCATTGGAACTGCTTGACGTGATGCGCGAGCACGACAATGTGTGCAATTATCTCGACATCGCCTTGCAGCATATCTCCGACCACATGCTATCGCAAATGCACAGGCACGTCACAAAGCAAGAGACTATAGACCTCATCCATACCATCAGGCAGCGTGTACCTGGAATAACAATAAGAACAACATTGATGGTTGGATTTCCAGGGGAGAGGGAAGAAGACTTCAACGAACTTCTTGATTTCGTAAAGCAGGAGAAATTTGAACGCATGGGGGCTTTCGCTTATTCTGAGGAAGAGGGTACGTATTCTGCTATACATTATAAAGACGATGTCCCAGCCGATGTCAAGCAAGCACGTTTGGACAAGCTTATGGCTGTCCAGGAAGAAATTAGCAGGGAAGTAGAAGCCGCTAAGGTTGGGAAGACTCTCAATGTTGTCATTGACCGAAAAGAAGGGAACTATTATATCGGCCGAACGGAGGCTTGTTCGCCTGAGGTAGATCCTGAAGTGCTAATCCCTGTAGGTGAACGTAAGTTGCGCCCAGGTCGATATTACAAAGTATTGATTACAAGTAGCGATGAGTTTGACCTTTATGGCGAATTAAAATGAACAACAAGGACTTTATTGCACAGCTTGCCACCAAGACTGGCTTCACACAAGCCGACACCCAACAAATGGTGCGCACGGTAATCAACGAGATGAAACTTCATCTTGAAGAAGGCGACACAATACAGATAAATGGCTTCGGAGCGTTTGAGGTAAAGAAACGTCTGGAGCGCATCGTTGTCACTCCAGGCACCCAGCAGCGAATGCTTGTGCCACCAAAACTCGTGCTTAATTTCAAACCAATAGCAGCGATCAAAGAGAACTTAAAAAAGCCACAACAGTAACAAAATAATAACAATGAGCAAAACCACCATAAAAGAGCTCGCCTTATCACTCTCGGAGAAGCACGACTTGAGCAAAGCCGATGCCGAGCGGTTTGTGGCTACAATCTTCGAGGTCATCAATGATGGGCTTGAAGAAGACAAACTCGTGAAAGTGAAAGGTTTGGGAGCTTTCAAGATTGTTGGCGTCGCCGCGCGTAAAAGCGTGGATGTCAATACAGGTGAGCCCATTGTCATTGAAGGCAGAAATAAGATTAGTTTCACCCCCGACGCTTCTATGCGTGACGACGTGAACAAACCTTTCTCACAGTTTGAGACCGTAGTAATCAACGATGGTGTGGATTTTTCAAGCATTGACAATGAATATGGTAACGGGACAGAGACTACTTCTGAAAAAGAGACCGAAACAAGACCTGAAAACATTGTTGAAAATGCAAATCAGGTAGAAGAAGAAACCATAGAAGAAAGAATTGTTGATCAAAAAAATGAAGTTGACGCTTCTTCAGTAGAACAGATTGAGGAAAACGACAAGACTCAAAAAGAGCAATTAGGAGAGAATGTAGCTGAAGCGAAGATCGCTAACGAAGAAACTGAAAACGAAGAGAAGACAGCGAGTGAAGAGAGTGTAGACGAAGAGAATACCGCAAGCGAAGAAACTGTAGACGAGGCGAAGAGCATATACGAAGAGACCGCGCACGAGGTAAGCTCCACAAATGTAGAGACTCTAGAAGACGAAAACATCGAAGAAGAAAAGACCGTAGAGAAAAAGACAATAGGGAAAAAGAATACGGAAAGAGAATTCTCCATCGGGAAACACACAGAAGAAAACAAAGTGGAGAGAAAACTTATTGACAACGAAGGTAATCACCCAAACCACGCGCTGAAAGCACTCATAATTACTGCCGTAGTCATTGTCATAGGATGCCTGTGTGGCGGCTATTACCTTTTCACACAGATTCAGAGACGCGACAGCCATATAGAAATGCTGGAGAAGCAAATGAAATTGGTTGCACAACACCAAAAGAAAAAAAACAGCACGGCCAAAACAAATACACAATCAGAAAAAGCAAATCAAAAACAAGACACAATACCAACACAGACCGACATAAAGCAGGAAGCCACCAAACAACTTCCGCAAGACGAGATTGAACAAGAGAACTCGCAGACAGAGAATAAAGAAGCGGCCTTGCAAGATCAATACAACAAGGACGTGAGAATCCGCACGGGAGCCTACGCCATTGTCGGCATAAAGAAAACGGTTACGGTGCGCCCTGGACAAACCATGGATGGAATAAGCAAGTTAAACCTGGGCCCAGGCATGGAATGTTATCTAGAAGCGGTCAATGGCGGAAAAAGGGAATTGAAAGCTGGCGAAAGCATAAATATCCCACTACTCAAATTGAAGAAACGGCTTCGCTGATAGCATTTGCCAAGCGCTCCATCGCGATATTTTTATCGAGAGCGCGCTCCATCGAAAGACCTTTATTTATATTTATAACCCTTGAAAAGCCTGCCTCGAGCAGGCTTTTTTCGTTTTCTACCTTTCCAGCCACAAGAACAACAGGAATGCCATGTGAACGACAATGTGAAAGTATCACGCTTGGCAACTTCCCCATAAGCGTCTGCTTGTCAGCACTTCCCTCACCTGTGAAAACAATGTCCACTTTTTGGGATACCAACGAGTCATCAAATCGCAACGACCGCAAAATAGTCTCGGCACCGCTCTCAACCTTAGCGTCCATAAATTCCATGAAAGCATAGCCCAATCCACCAGCCGCGCCAGCACCGGGCATGGAAGCGAAATCACGTCCTTGATGCTTTGCAGCCATCTTGGCGAAGGTCAGGGCCCGCCGCTCAAGTTTCTCCACCATGGCACCATCAGCGCCTTTCTGAGGCGCGAATACGCGAGCGGCTCCATTAGGGCCACACAAAGGATTGTCCACATCGGTGGCAAGCGTTACCTTCACGTCTTTAAGCCACGACGTGTCAAAAGGTTCATACCATGCCTTACGCATAGTGACCTGCCATTCATGTTTTAGAGCCTTCAACATTCCGATGCCGCAATCGCTTGTCGCGCTGCCACCAAGGCCAATGACAAACTCACGACAGCCACGGCGCATGGCCTGTACCATCAACTCCCCCACTCCATAACTCGTGGCAACTAGCGGATTTCTGTTCTCCGGCTCTATCATCCCCAAGCCGACCGCCTTTGCCACTTCTATTATAGCCTTGCCATCTTTTATGCCAAAGGCAGAATCGCACCATCTCATCAAGGCATCATGAACATGGCAACTGACAATCTCATCAGGCTTGAAGGCCTCCAGAAATCCCTCGCCTCCATCGCTCACCTCATAACAACTGACCTCCGCGTCAGGCTTTGACCTCATAATTCCAAGCCGTGCCGCATCGTTGGCTTCTTTCGACGTTAGACAATTCTTAAAACTATCTATAGCTACAAAAAACTTCATATCTTATTGCTTTTCCGTAAAATAATAACGTACAAAAAACGTTATTTCTTATATGAACCGATTGTTTTTTATCATCATATCATTGCTTGCGTCATTGTCAATGTTCGCTCAATCGTTCACTCTCAAAGGCCGTGTCATCGACGAGGAGGGCAAGCCGTTGGAGTTTGCTTCCGTGGCTTGCGTCGGGCAAGGCAAGGCTACTGTCACATCATTGAAAGGCAACTTTAGCCTGTCATTGTTTTCTACAGACTCCGTGGTTATCAGGTTCTCCATGTTGGGCTATCGCACGAAGAAGCGCGTGCTCTTCAAACCTAAAGGCACACAGACGCTCCAAGTGACTTTATATCAAGAAGACAACACCCTTAATGAGGTAAGCGTGCAGGGACAGAAAATACAATCGGGGCAGATGGAAGAGCTCAAGACCAAGCCGCTGAAGAACATGCCTTCCACCACAGGCAACGCCGTGGAAGAACTCATACAAAGCCAGGCTGGCGTAAGCACTCACTCCGAGCTGTCGTCACAATACAACGTCCGTGGAGGCTCTTTTGATGAAAACTCCGTATATATAAATAATGTGGAAATGTTCAGGCCGTTTCTCGTGAGGAGTGGCCAACAGGAAGGTCTTTCCGTCATCAACCCCGACATGGTTGGCAGCATTGGTTTCTCAACTGGCGGATACGAGGCGCGTTATGGCGACAAGATGTCGTCGGCTCTCAACATCACTTACCGTAAGCCAAAGAAATTCGAGGCGGCGGTTGAAGCATCGTTGTTGGGAGCGTCCGCATACGTGGGCATTGCCAACAAGAAGTTCGCCTGGAGCAACGGATTGCGCTATAAGACAAACCGTTACCTTCTCGGCACGTTTGAGACCAACGGAGAATATGATCCTAATTTTCTCGACTACCAGACTTTTCTCTCTTGGAGACCCAACCAGCGATGGAGTTTCGACTTAATAGGCGACATCTCAGACAACCACTACAACTTCAAGCCCAAGGATAGGGAGACGCGTTTTGGCACACTGGAAAACGTGCGCTCGTTCAAAGTCTACTTCGGCGGCGATGAGCGAGACCGCTTCCGCACGTTCTTCGGCTCATTGAACATCACGCGGCATTATGGCGACTCCACGTCGGTATCGCTCATCACGTCGGCCTTCAAGACCGACGAACAAGAGAAATACGACATAGAGGGGCAATATTGGCTCACGCAGACAGAAACTTCGGAGAACCTTGGTGTCGGCACATATTTTCAACACGCGCGCAACTATCTCAAGGGTAACGTGGAGAGCCTGAAACTCATGGCCCAACACAAGGCCCGCCAACACGACATAGAGGGCGCGGTGACTTATAAATGGGAACACGTGGAGGAAAACTCTGCCGAGTATGAGATGCGCGATTCTGCCGGCTACGTAATGCCGCACACAGGCGAAGACCTCTACATGATATACAGCCTAAGGGCGAGAAACGAGCTTAACAGCAGACGCCTTGAGGTATATCTTCAAGACACATGGCGCTTCAAGTCGGGCAGCGCAACTGAAAGCGACGACAGCACTCACGTCTCTACCCCAACGCTTTACACGCTCAATTATGGCATAAGGTTCTCAAATTGGAGCTATACCAGGGAAACCATTGTCTCACCGAGAGTTTCATTGAGCATCATTCCAGCGTTCAACCAGAATCTCAGCTTCCGCATCGCCAGCGGTCTCTACTATCAGGCGCCGTTCTTCAAGGAGCTAAGAGACACCACTACCGTGGGCGGCATGACCTACGCCACGCTGAACCAGCACATCAAGAGCCAACAATCGATCCACTTCACTGGAGGCGTGGAATACAGGTTCAAGATAAGCAATAGGCCGTTCAAGTTCACAACCGAGCTTTACTATAAGCTTCTCTCCAACCTCGTGCCTTACTCTGTCAACAACATGAAGATAACCTATTATGGCGACAACAACGCGAGCGGCCATGCAGCGGGTCTCGACATGAAACTCTATGGCGAATTCGTGCCCGGCAGCGACTCGTGGCTCACCTTGTCGGTGATGAACACCGGCATGAAAGTCAATGGCAGGACCATGCCTCTGCCCACCGACCAACGTTTCGCCGCACACCTCTTCTATACCGACTTTTTCCCGGGTTCTGACCGATGGCTCATGACGCTAAGGCTTACATATGCCGACGGCTTGCCGTTCTCAGCTCCACACCGCGAACTGGAGCGCAACGACTTCCGTGCTCCCGCATACCGAAGAGCTGACATAGGAATGACCTACCGGCTACTTAACAACGAGGATCATCACCGCAAGAGCATCTTCAAGAACATCTGGCTTGGAGTAGACTGCCTCAACCTCTTCGACATCAGCAACGTAAACTCGTATTATTGGATTACCGATGTCACCAACAACATGTACGCCGTACCTAACTACCTGACACGTAGGCAGATAAACGCGAAAATAAGATTCGAGTTCTGACGCAATCGGCATTGCAGCGTAAAGACAACGGCTTTCTAACGTAAAGTCAACGGCATTACAGCGTAAAGCCGATGACATTGCAGTGTAAAGCCAACGGCTTTGCAGTGGAAAGGCAACGGCATCATTTTAGTGTCACCACAAACGTGGTGTGATAGCCAACCACAGGCGTGTCGGCAAGGCTCAGTTTTCCGTCTTGGGCGAGCATCATCTGGCGTGCAAGAGGAAGACCAATGCCCGACCCTGACGACTTGGTGGTGAAGAACGGCACGAATATCTCGCGTGCCACCTCTGGCGGAATGTGCGGCGCATCGTTGCTGACGAGCAACTGCACCAAGTCCTCGTCCGTGCCCACACGTATGTCGATATTGCGCGCGCCAGCCTCGACCGCGTTCTTCACAAGGTTTACCAACACTTGGCGCATCAACCCACTATCGGCACTTACCTTCATTTGTTGGTCTACAATGTTGACATGCCACTCCACCTTTGGATAAAGCATGCACACGGTCGACACCAAGCCGCTTAGCGTCACTTTCTCTATGTGCGCCGGTTGCAATTGTGTCAACTTGCGATAGCTGTCCACAAAAGTCTGCAAACTAAGGCTCGTGTCGTAAATGGCCCTCATTCCCTCTTCCAAGGGCGTGCCCTTTACCAACGGACTGCCAATGTAAACCTGCGTGATGCTCGATATTGGCGTCATGGCATTCATTATTTCGTGTGTCAGCACCCGCGTGAGCCGTTGCCACGACTCCACCTCGTTGCGTGCAAGTAGGCAGCTTATCTCTCCGAACATCTCGTTGAGTGCCACATGAAGGTCACGGTCGCCAGGAAGCATTCGCTTGGTTGGCAACCTAAACATGAAGTCGCGATTGCGAAGAGCCTCACGGATTAGCCGCACACGAAGCGACAACATTCGCTGGTGTCTCCACTGCCAAAAGAGGAGTGCGACTATGATAAGCGACAGGACAAATATGATGAGGTAAAGTGACATATCTTATTGGGTGTTTGCGTTTCATGCTATCATTTTTTCAGTTTCTTGTACAGGGTCTGCCTCGTTATGCCCAACATCTCCGCCGCTCGGCTCATGTTGCCTCGACACTGCTCCACCGCGCGTTGCACATGCTCCTGCTCCATCTTGTCGAGAGGCATCACCTCGCGGCTTTTCTCTATGGCATCGCGCAAGGTGCTTATCAGCTTGTCGTTGTCCCACGGCTTTGTCACGAAATCGGCAGCGCCATATTTCAATCCTTTCACCGCCAGCTGCACGTTGGCATAAGCCGTCATCAAGACCACAGGCGTGTTGGGATGAAGCTTCTTGATGGTGCGCAACCAGAACAGCCCGTCCTGACCAGAGTTTAAGCCAAGAGAGAAGTTCATGTCGAGCAACACCACGTCAACGTCTTCCTCGCAGGCAAGTGTCGCCACAAGCGTGTCGGGCGACGGCAACGTGACAATGCGCTCATACTCCGTGGCAAGGCAAATGCGCAATGCCGTGAGAATGGCTGCGTTGTCGTCTACCACGATAATGGTTTTGAAAGGATGGTTCATGCCGGAATTGTTTTATACATCAACAAAAGTACAAAAAAAATCGTATAACTCAAGTTCATGAATTATATTTTCCGGTTCAATTTATGCAAGCGTCGCCACCGTGTTGTATGATTTTCATACACTTTTTCATCTATCCACGGCGTGAGCGGTCATTTCACCGAAAATAATTATTCGCGACGAGCGGTTGTCCCTAACTTTGCAGTGTCAACAACAAAGAGACGGAATTATAAAACCACACAAAAAGCGAAAACACATGTACGACAATATGAAGAAAACCCTCCTGACGCTGCTCGTTATCGCCGCCGGCATCCAGCTCCACGCCAACGAACCGTGGAGCGTGGAGCGTTGCATGCAATACGCCGCCGACCACAGCCACACCGTGAGGCAACAGAAATTCTCGCTCGACGACAGTCGCGCGGCAAAGACCCAAGCCATAGGTGCCTTTCTGCCAAGCGTGTATGGGTCTGTCAACGGGCAGTTGAATTTTGGTCGTGCCATTGACCCTGAGACCAACACCTACACCAATGTCAGCACATTGTATAATGGTTATGGTCTGCAAACGTCGCTATCCATTTTCGACGGGTTGCAACGCTACAACGAGCTTCGCATGGCAAAGGCCAACGAGGCGATGGGACGCAGCGGCTTGGTTGCCGAGAAAGACGACGTGGCGTTGAAGGTTTACAAGGCTTACATGGACTTGGCTTATTGCCTTGGCGCCGTGGAGGAGACTTCCAAGAAACGCGAGGAAAGCCTTGCCCTACTCCACCAGACCGAGGTGATGGCGGAAGTGGGTCAAAAGAGCGATGCCGACGTGGCGCAAATGCGCGCCACACTTGCCAGCGACGACTATGAGCTGACCCACATGCAGACGCAAACCACCAAGGCGCGACTCGCCTTGAAACAACTCATGAACTATCCTGCCGACTCCTCGCTCGCCATCGTGCGCCCAACAACCTTCGCAATAGATGACACCATTGAAAATTCAGGCAAGGTGTTCTCCTTCGCAGCCCTCGTCAACCCACGCATAGCCATGGCACGTCAAGCCGTTGATGCGGCACGCTACAACCTCAGCGGAGCACGCGGGGCATTGCTTCCGTCGCTCTCACTCTCTGGTGGCATCTCCACGTCGTTTTACAGGAACATGGATCATGGAAATTACACGCCTTTTTCGGAACAATTCAAGAACAATGCTGGTGAATACGTCGCCTTGTCATTGTACATACCAATTTTCAACCGCCTCGCCACGTCGAGCACGATACGCCGTCGCAAGATAGCTCTCGAACAAGCCAAGGAGAACTACGAATACGAACAATCTGAGTTGCGACGCATAATAGTTGAGGCCACCGCCGATGTCGAGAACAGCGCCAAGGAGGTGGAGAAGATGCGAGTGCAGGTTGAGTCGGACAGCATTGCCGCCCACCTCACCACACGCAAATATGAGGAAGGGCTAGCCACGTCGATAGACGTGAAGACGGCTGCCGTGACCTTGCTCCAAAGCCGAGTCAAACTGTTGCAAAGCCAGCTCACCATGGCATACAATCGCAGATTGCTCGCCTACTACAATGGCGAAAGTCTGTGGAACGAATAAACTATCATCATCTGAAATCAAAAAAAAAGGCTGAATAAAATGGACAGACCAATCGAGAAGAAGAAATTCCCACGCCGCTATTTCGGATACATCGCAGCAGGAGTTGCGGCTTTGGCGCTTATAGCGTGGCTCATCTTCGGAAGCACCGCAAGCACCATGACCATAGGCCAAGGCGACGTGACCGTAAGCGAGGTCACACGCGGCAAGTTCGACGACTATGTGCGCCTCAACGGACAAGTGGTGCCAATACAGGTGGTGCAGATTTCGCCTGAGGAAGGTGGCATCGTGAGGGAAAAGGTCGTGGAAGAAGGCGCACGCGTACACAAGGGCGACGTCATTCTGCGCCTCAGCAACAGCAACCTCGACTTGCAGATTCTCAACGCCGAGGCAGAACTTGCCGAGAAGCAAAACCTCTTGCGCAACACACAAGTGACGATGCTGCAAGACCGGCTCAACAACCGCACCGAACAGGCCACGCTCGACATGGACTGCCAGCGCAAGCAACGCGCCTACCAGCAAAACGCACGGCTCTATAAGGAGAAGTTGATAAGCCAAGAGGTCTTCACGCAGAGCAAGGAAGACTACAACCTCGCCAAGCGCAAGCAGCACCTCATAGGGCAACGACTGAGACAAGACAGCATCTACCGTCATGTGCAGATGGCGCAGATGGAAGACAACCTGAGCAACATGCGCAAGAACGTGCTGCTGGTGCGCGAGCGCAAGGGCAAGCTCGAAGTGCGCTCGTCGATAGATGGCGAACTCGGACTTCTCGACGTGGAGCTGGGCCAGAACATCACGGCAGGACAAAACATTGGGCAGATAAACGACCTCTCCGACTTCAAGATTGAGGCTAAGATTGACGAGCACTATATCGACCGCGTGCACCAGGGGCTCACAGCCACCATCACGCGCGACGGCAAACAATACCTGATGCGTGTGCGCAAGGTCTACCCTGAAGTGCGCGACGGCTCGTTCCGAACCGACTTCGTGTTTGTCGGCTCTCGTCCGGCGCAGATGCGCAGCGGACAGACCTACTATCTCGAGCTCGCCCTCGGCAAGTCGTCAGTGGCAACGCTCATACCGCGCGGCACGTTCTTCCAAGCCACGGGTGGCAACTGGATTTTCGTCTTGGACAAGTCGGGCAAGAAGGCATACCGCCGCAACATCAGCATAGCCCGACAAAACCCTCAATACTATGAGGTGACCGACGGGCTGCAACCTGGTGAACGTGTCATAACAAGCGGATACGAGGCGTTTAAAGACAATGAAGTGTTGATATTAAAATGATGAAAAACAATTATTAAAATCAAAAACGATGATAAAGACAGAAAACCTTACAAAGATCTTCCGCACGGAAGAAGTGGAGACCGTTGCCCTCAACGGTGTTAGCATAAATGTAGAGGATGGAGAGTTTGTCGCCATAATGGGACCAAGCGGCTGTGGCAAGTCAACGCTGCTCAACATTCTTGGCCTGCTCGACAATCCCGACGGCGGCGAATATCTGCTCGATGGCGATTCTGTGGGCAAGCTCAAGGAGAAAGACCGCACGAAGTATCGCCGTGGGCGCATCGGTTTCGTGTTCCAGAGCTTCAACTTGATAGACGAGCTGACGGTTGAGGAGAACGTAGACTTGCAGTTGCGCTATCTTGGCGTGCCGTCGAAGGAACGCAAGGAACGCGTCACGGAGATTCTTCGCAAGGTAGGCCTTAGTCAGCGCGCCAAGCACTATCCTCAGCAGCTCTCAGGCGGACAACAGCAACGCGTGGCGATAGCGCGTGCCGTGGTGGGCAAGCCAAAGCTGATTCTCGCCGACGAGCCTACGGGTAACCTCGACTCCAAGAGCGGACTCGCCGTGATGGAACTGCTCACTCAACTCAATGCCGAAGGCACCACGATAGTGATGGTGACCCACTCGCAACACGACGCGCAGATGGCGAATCGCATTATCAACTTGTTCGACGGTCAAGTGGTTGAAAACACGAACATTCTTTAAACAGGAGGAAGCATGAAGACATTACTATATATGTTTCGCCGCTACCGTGTGGCTACCGTGCTCAACCTTCTCGGCTTGGGCATAGCCGTGGCGACGTTCTACCTGTTCATGACACAGGTGATATACAATCGTACCTACAACCACAACATCCCCAACCACGAACGCATCTTCCGCCTTGATGTATATGGCAACATATTCGGTAGCAATTGGGGAGCAAACACTTGCCGTCCGTATGTGACAATACTGAAGGACTTGCCGCATGTCGAGGCGGCAATCGACGCTTCGCCATACGTATTTAATGCCGCCGTGAAGGTGAACGAACGGGAGCTGGAAGTGCCCATAGTGAATATGAGCAAGCTTGGCATTGAGTTCTTCTGCGGCAAACTGCTCTATGGCAGCAGCAAGGACTGGACACCTAGCACACTCAACGCCATCATTAGTCGCAGCATTGCCGAAAAGATGTTCGGCACGGCAAATGCCGTGGGCAAGACCTTCATGGCGGGCGACAATAAGATTACGGTCGTGGGCGTGAGCGAGGATATGCCCGACAATTGCACCATCAACAACGGGGTGTACCAGTGTGAGGACGACCGCGGACTGGAGAATTGGAACGAATGGAGCTTCAACGTATACGCGCGTCTCGACAATGCCGCCAACGCACAGAAAGTGGTGCGTGGTTTCAAGTTGGCATTGATGAAAGCAAACAACATAAAGGATGAGAAGCAGTTTGAAAAGGAAGTAGGCATGAAGTTCCGCCTCACGCCAATAGATGAAGTTTACTTCTCAGGCACTGGCAATAAAGACAAGGGCAACCGCAGTCTTGTGAACGTGCTCACCGTGGCTTCGCTCTTCGTCATCTTCATAGCCATGCTCAACCTTCTCAACTTCACCCTCTCCGAGATGCCCATGCGCATACGTGGCATCAACACGAGGCGCGTGATGGGCGCGTCGGCTGGCAGCTTGCGCTTGAACCTGATAATGGAAAACGTGGCGCTGGCCGTAGTGGGCTTGTTGATAGGCGTGCTGGTGATAGTGGCATTCCAGCGCAGCGAGGCTTGCATGAAGCTCGTGTCGGGCGACATAGCCTTCAAGGCGCATTGGGCACTTCTTGCCGTCATGGTCGTGGCTACGCTTGGCGTTGGCGCATTGTCGGCTGTCATCCCAGCATGGTACGGCACTTCGTTCACCCCGGCAATGGTGCTCAAGGGCTCGTTCGGCCTCTCACCACGTGGTCGCAAGTTGCGCATGGCCATCATGGGCGTGCAGTTTGTTGTGGCTTTCGCCTTAACAATATATATAGGTGTGATGGTTAGCCAGTCGCGCTACATCTTCAACACCGACTATGGGTTCAGTAGAAGTCAGATAGTTTACTCCAGACTTTCCTATGAGGCAATGGGCAAGAGAGATGCCATCCGTGCCGAACTCTTGAAACTACCATTCGTGGAGGACGTAGGCTATGCGGAGAGCACAATAGGCGTGCACGACGGCTTCATGACTTGGGGTCGCGGCGAAGGCGACAAGCAGATGTCACTAGAGGTCGTTCCTTGCGACTACAACTATCCGCGCACTATGGGACTGAAGATTGTCGAGGGCCGCGAATTCCGCGAGTCGGACACGAAGAGCGGCGCATATGTGCTCAACAAGGCGGCAATGCAGCAATACTCATGGCTGCAGGTGGGCGACTCTATCGGCCGCCAAAACTCTTGGGGCGAGGGCAACTATCCGATTGTAGGCGTATGCAATAATTTCAAGATGAAGTCGATGCGCAACGACAACAGCAAGATAGCCGTGGCGTTCATAATAATGGGTCCCGACATGCAGGGATGGGGAGACCGCCTGAGCAATGTGTTCGTGCGCGTGACGAAGAACCAGGACAAGATTGAGGCAAAGAAGCAGATAGCCAAGGTGCTCAACCGCCTGGACGGTTCGCAGGAATACACCATGAATTTCCTCGACGACGACCTTCAGCAAACATACGTTGACGAGTTCCGCTTCATAGCTCAAGTAAAACTCTTTGCCCTGATATGCATCTTCATAACCATCATTGGCGTGTTCTCGCTCACGATGTTCGAGACCGAGTATCGCCGCAAGGAGATTGCCATTCGCAAGGTGATGGGCAGTTCGACCCGTGCGGTTATAAGGTTGTTCGCCATACGCTATGCCGTGCCTCTCGTGGCAGCGTTCGTGATTGCCGCCCCAATAGGCTGGTGGCTCAGCAAGCAATGGTTGCGTAGTTTCGCAGAGCATACGCCTATCTACTGGTGGCTGTTCCCTCTGGCCTTTGTCATCGTGTCTGCCGTGGTGATACTCACCGTGGTGGTGCAAGCATGGAGAGTGGCTACAGCCAACCCCGTGGAGAGCATAAAGACGGAATAAGGAAAAAGCGGAATCGCATTAAGGCAAAATCACTTTAACAAGAAAAGGCGCATCGTGTTGTCGATGCGCCTTTTCTTTATCAATAAATATGTTCTGAAACTGTTTTTTTACTTCTTCAGCATGCCCTCAAGCTCCTTGGTGCGAGAGTCGTCTGCGCCATAGAGAGTGTAGTAGCACTGGTAGAGAGGATAAGCCCAGTTGCTCTGCGAACGTGTCGGGTCAATGTTCTTGGCCTGCTCAAGGAAGCCCATAGACTCCGTGTAGAGCTGGTTCTTCTCAGCCTCGTTGCCATTGATGGCAGATGCCTTGGCGTTGATAGCGAAACCAAGATAAGTGAGTACCACCGAGTTGTCGTTCTTGATGGCCACGGCCTTTTTGAAGTTGCTGATGCACTCATCCCAGTTAGGGTTCGACTCCTTAGACAGCTTGTTGACAAGCGTCTGACCCTTCATGGCCCAAGCCGTGAAGTTGTTGGGATCTGCGGCGACAGCCTTGTCAAGCAACGTGTTGAGCTCAGAAGTCATGTTCAAACCGCTATACATGTTGCACAAGAGGCCAAACACGGTCTCATTCTTAGGATCAGCCTCGTAGGTGGTCTTCATCTTGTTGGCGAAAGCCACAGAGTCGGCCTTGGTCTTCAAGTTCATCTGAGCCATAGAATACTTGAATGTCTCAGCCTGCTTGCGCATGGCTGAATCTTGCATTGCTATGTCAGCGTATTTCTCGGCCTTCTCATACTGTTGTGCCTGGTTTGCGTAAAGGGCAGTATAGTAAGCCACCTGTCCAAGGAACTGCTTCTCGTTGTCGTGACCCTTGGCGAACAATGCGTGGTCGTCGGTGTCAAGGAACGTTCCCCAATACTTGAGGATGTTGTTCTGGTCGTTGCGCTGGGCATAATAGTTGCCGGCGTTGACGAGCTGCATGCGTGCGTTGTTGAGAGAAGCCGAGAGACCATCGGTGTACTTAGGCTTTACCTTTCCCTTCTCGTTGGGCATAGCGTCGTACTTGACACACTCCAAGCCGCTCACAGTAGCGTTGTAAGCTGACTCGTAGAGAGCGATGGTGTCGTAAGGAGTCACTTTCTGATTCAGCATCTTAGCCTGAATGTTTTGTGCCTCGATAGCGTTCTGCGCGTCGAAGGTCTTCAGGGCGAGCTTCGTCACATACTCGTAAGCCTTGGCCTTCTCCTGGGCGTTTGCCATGGAGCCGAGGTTCTGGTTCAAGAGCTGCGTAGCCTGGGCGTAGTCTTTAGCGGCAAGCACGGCCTTCAAGGCGTCGCTGTCGCCAGCAAAGGCAGCTGATGTGCCAAGCATCATCATGGCTGCAATCATTAGTTTTTTCATAAGCAATAATAAATATGTATTAGTTTTTATTCTGTTCTGCTGTTGTCGTCAGAATCCATGGGCTCGGGAGCGTCAGCACCAGTTTCACTGCCTGTCGGCTCAGAGCTTTGCGAGCCAATGCCTTGTTGCAACTTCTCGTTGGTCTCATTCCACTTTTGCCGGCTCTCTTCCTCAACGGTGGCCTCAAGCTCAGAACTCATGACCTTGCAAACGCTTGCTATAGAGTCGTTCTTCTTGGCGAGGTTGATCAGGCGCACGCCTTGCGTGGCGCGACCCATGACGCGAACATCAGCAACAGCCATGCGGATCACGATGCCGCTCTTGTTGATAATCATGAGGTCGTTGTCATCTGTCACGTTCTTTATGGCTACCAGCTTACCCGTCTTCTCGGTGATGGCAATGGTCTTCACGCCCTTCTTGGCACGACTTGTCTTTCTGTACTCGCCAATCTCGGAGCGTTTGCCATATCCGTTCTCAGAAACCACCATGGCAGTCTCCTTGTCAGCATCGTTGACAACAATCATTCCTACAACGGCATCGTGGTCCTCGTCGAGCATCATGCCACGCACACCCATGGCAGCACGGCCAGAAGGACGCACCTGTTCCTCATCGAAGCGAACTGCACGGCCATTGCGGTCGGCGATGATCAACTCGTTGGAACCATTGGTCAAGCGCACGTCCACCACCTCGTCGCCATCGGAGATAATCAACGCCTTCACGCCATTGGCACGTGGACGGGAATATTCCTTAAGGCAAGTCTTCTTCACTATGCCATTCTTCGTGGCAAATACCACATAGTGCGAATTGGTGAACTCCTCGTCGCCGAGACCGCCTCCACGCAAGCGGAGGAAAGCGTTCACGCTGTCGCCCGTCTCCAAGTTGAGAAGGTTCTGTATGGCTCTGCCCTTCGATGTCTTGTCTCCCTCAGGTATGTCGTAGCAGTGAAGCCAATAGCAACGGCCGAGACGCGTGAAGATAAGCATGGTCTGGTGCATCGTGGCTGGATAGATAAACTCCGTAAAGTCTTTCTCCCTTGTATGGGCACCCTTTGAGCCCACGCCGCCACGTGCCTGCTCGCGGAACTCCTTGAGAGGCGTGCGCTTGATATAACCGAGATGGCTCACGGTTATCACCACCGGGTCGTTGGGATAGAAGTCCTCGGCGTTAAACTCATGCTCGTCGGGAATGATCTGCGTGCGACGCTCGTCACCATATTTCTCCTTCACCTCATTGAGCTCGTCTTTCATCACCTTCTTGCAAAGCTCTGGGTCGTCAAGAATCTGCTGGAGATAATTGATGCGCTTCTCCAGCTCATCAAATTCGGCATGAAGGTCGTCGAGACGCAGCTTGGTAAGTTGCGAAAGACGCATGTCCACGATAGCCTTCGACTGCAACTCGTCGAGCTCGAAACGCTTCTCCAAGTTGCGTTGGGCATCAGAAGGGCTCTCGCTGCCGCGGATGATATGCACCACCTCGTCGATATTGTCACTGGCGATAATCAGTCCTTCCAAGATATGGGCACGCTCCTTTGCCTTGCCAAGGTCAAACTTGGTGCGGCGTATCGTCACCTCATGGCGATGGTCTATGTAGTAGCCAATGCATTCCTTCAACGAGAGGAGCTTCGGGCGAAGCTGCGAGTGGTCGTGCTTGTTTGGCACAAGAGCAATGCAGTTTACAGAGAAGCTGCTCTGCAAGGCCGTCATCTTGAAGAGCTTGTTGAGGATGACCTTGGCGTTGGCGTCCCTCTTCACGTCAACGACGATGCGCATGCCCTGACGGCCAGTCTCGTCGTTGACGTTGCTGATGCCCTCAAGCTTGCCTTCCTTCACCAAGTCGGCGATATACTCAATGAGCTGCTGCTTGTTAACGCCATAAGGTATCTCTGTCACCACGATGCGGTCGTGGCTCTCGTCGCTCTCTATCTCTGCCTTGGCGCGAATTACCACGCGGCCACGGCCTGTGGTGTAAGCGTCCTTCACGCCCTGGAGACCATAGATGTAAGCTCCTGTGGGGAAATCTGGCGCAGGTATGTACCTCATCAATCCGTCCACGTCGATGTCTGGATTGTCGATATACGCGCAGCAAGCGTCAATCACCTCGCAAAGGTTGTGGGTTGGGATGTTTGTCGCCATACCCACGGCAATGCCGTTGCCGCCATTGACGAGCAGGTTAGGAATCTTCGTTGGCATCACGGTTGGCTCCTTCAACGTATCGTCGAAGTTGTTTGCCATGTCGACAGTGTTCTTGTCGATATCGTCCATGATGTGCTCACCCATCTTCGAGAGGCGGCACTCCGTGTAACGCATGGCAGCCGGCGAGTCGCCGTCCACGCTACCGAAGTTACCCTGTCCGTCCACGAGCTTGTAGCGCATGTTCCATTCTTGTCCCATGCGCACGAGAGCGCCATATACTGAACTGTCACCGTGAGGGTGATACTTACCAAGCACCTCACCCACGACACGCGCGCATTTCTTGTAAGGTTTGTCACTTGTGTTGCCAAGCCCGAGCATGCCATAGAGTATGCGGCGATGAACAGGCTTGAAGCCGTCCCTAACATCGGGAAGGGCACGAGCTACGATAACCGACATTGAGTAGTCGATGTAAGAAGACTTCATCTCTTCCTCAATGTTGATCTTCATAATCCGATCCTGATCGATGGTCAGATTCTCATCCATTATTCTTTATGTCTTTATTTGTGTTAAAATTCATTTTAAGGGCATTTAAAAGCACGACAATCGATTTTCAATGCCTTTTCAAAGTGTAAAATTACGCATTATTTTCCACATCAGGCACCTTTCTTAATGAATTTTATAACAATATTTCGATAAACAATGGATTATTCGACAGTTCCATAACCACTTATAGCCATTTCACGTTTTATGTTACATGTTTTGTCTAATGCAAAGATAAGGAGAATCTTTTATATAAGAAAAGAATCACCCATGTAGGAAACTTGGATGATTAATTTCACCTATGAGCGAATTTGAGTAAACGCTAAAAGGTAATGCCCTGGTGATTACGCTTAACCACTTACGGACATTACCTTTAACTATTTATATGATTGGTTATTTCTTTGTTATTTCTTTATATCTTGCGATAGTCTGCCTTGGCATCAGATTAGTCGCCCCAAATGCCCCAGCCATAGTTCTTCTTGGCACCTTGGCCTTCCCATTCACTCTCGTCACCGCCAGAACCGATGCCTCCGCTTGTTCCGTCTCCCGATGGATTGGTAGGAGTAGTAGGGCTGGAAGGGTCGCCGATGTCATACCTGGTATTTCCACCACTAGCCACAAGCAAATGGCAACTATCCTCCAACTTAATTATTTCTATCTTTGGGGCAATATATTTCTTTTTCATCGTTTTACCGTTTGTCCATTTAAGCATTATTGTTTATTTCACCACAAATTTCTTGCCGTTCCTGACGTAAATGCCTTGCGGAAGGGCGTTGGCTTCGTTGCCACGAGCAACCACTTGGCCATTGAGGTTGTAAATCACCTGTGCATCCTTGGCTTCGCCCACCACGACAGTGACATTCTCTATTCCCGTCACGTCATCGTCGTCACCGAAAATTGACTGTTGGTTCACTTTAGCCATGCCCGAGCCATTACCGCCGAAGAAGTTGGCGTAATCGTCCTTGCCGCCCTCGTGCGCGTTGTTCTGAACCAAGCACTTATTAGCCTCCCAAGACAAGGTATTGCCTGTATAGAACCAGAACTTGTATTTCGCGTCACCCACTTTCTTGTTAAACATATAACTGTATTGGGGAATCTTCGCCACCTTGGTGATTGCATTGCCAGATGTGGCATCGGCAACGGTGAACTCCGCCTGATAGTTTCCTATGAACCTATACACAGTATGATCAGCCGTGGAGCCTGTATCACCGGCGTTAGCCTTCACGGTTGTAGGGAGAGGAGAGCCTGTCACGAGCTGATAGTCCTTGATGTGAAACAGGCCATTGGCATCCTCATTGCTGATAGTGGGGAAAATCATGTAAGCCTCATGCGCATAGATCACTACGTCATCGTCAGCTACAGAAGCGCTGGCATCCGTAGTGTAACTGCCGTCGGCATTTTTTATGCTCTTGTGAGTATAAACGTCGTTTTGGAACTTGAGGGTGAGATACTTCTTGCCATCAACATCCTTGCGGTCAACGCCGGAGAAACGGCATACGTGCGTGCCCTCACCGAAAGTATTGTCCACTTGCGCCTTGGTCATGTTGAAAGGCAAGCAAATGGTCCACCAGTTGTTGCCTTTGGCCTTGATTGGGTATTCTGGGTCTTTGTCAGGGTCGGAAGGGTGAACATCGGCATTGGACAACACAAACTGGCGAGTGCCGAGGTAGGCAATCTTGCTCAGTTCGTCTTCCGAGTATTCTCCCTCGCCAGTTCCGACCTTGAATCCGTCGTACTCCAATATCTTGTAGTCCTCGGCTGACAAAACTGGCCGATACGTTGTCACCCCGTCCCAGTTGTATCCATTCGAGTTTACGGCATACGAACGAGAAAATTGTGCTTGGCTTGGCCATATATATTGCTCACCCATATAAGTGTCTTTATAACCATAGGTCACTTCTTTGTACGCAGTACATACGCCAAAGGACAAAGTGGTCGTTTCTTTTCCTACTTCTTGCTGCGAGGCGGTGCTTCCTTCTGGCTTGGCTTCATAAACACGCGTAATGTCGGTATAGGTGGCCCGGTTGCCGTCACTTAGGTTTCGCGGATAGTGCAAAACGCAAAAGAAGACATTGTTGTTCTTATAGTTATCACGACTGGCATAGCCTGCCTGAGTATCATCCCCTCCGCTTGAGTTAGAAGGGTCAAAGCCATTCAAACCATCGTGTACTGCTTCATAAAAAGCAGACGAAACACCATTATAAGGATAAGCCAACGAATTGCCAATAGGCATCAAAGGAGCTTTGGAACCATAGAAATAAACATCCTGATATGAGCGAAAATTGAAAGCCCATGGACCAATGTATTTCACGCTTGCCGGTATTTCGAGAACAGACTCCTGGATATTGCTGTTCAAGGCAAAAGCACTGTTGCCAATACATTCCAAGCCCGCATGGAACTTGATGTTTTTCAATGGGACAGTAAGAAACGCCATGGCATCTATGACTTTGAGAGACGATGGGAATTCAATGCCTGTCAGAGAGACTCCCACAAAGGCGCTTTTGCCAATATGCTCCAATCCTTCATTGAGCGTGATACTTGTGAGACCGCACGACTCAAAAGCAGACTCGTCAATTTTCTTGATGGTGGATGGAAGATTGCACGTCTTAACATACCATGCCTGGTAGAAAGCCTTCTCACCAATTTCTTCATAACCACCAGGAATGGTGATAGTGGTGAGCGAAGTCAACAACTTGACAGGCGAAATGATATCGGATGGCACAACCATCCGATCCTCTTCCACTTGCGTATAGTTGTCAATTACAGTTGTTTTCTTCGTAAGTGGCAATGTGACTTTTTCCAAAACCAAGACACCTGCCCACGATCCATCATCCGTGGCTTGAAAAATGCTTGATGTCAAGTCATTGACCGTAGCTTCGCCCAGGTCTATATCCTTGGTTGTTTCGTTGGCGTGCGGATACCCGTCTGTCGTTGGAAAGAGTATGGTTCTTACGATGCTTTTGTCAATAACAAGAGGTTGGGTATGGTCAGTGTTGACCAACTTTATGTTCTCGTAAGTACCAGTAACGTTGTTGCTGGAAGTCTTAACACCTTTTTTAACTTGCGTGTTAATCAAGTCAATGACAGACGATTCACCGCTGCCAGTCAAATCTCCTTGACTACAAATGGTCAAGGTTTTTCCGTCGTCCGACGTTTTAAAGCTTATTGAAGGATTAGCTGTCTCTTGGGCTTTTAGGCTACCCCCCCCCCGCAGAGTGCGACAAGGGCGCAAAAGCTTGATAACAAGGCCGTTCTTACCATAATGTTAATTGTATATTTAATAACGTTCTATTAACTTAGCGTTGATCTTATGCTTTCTTGCGAAGCTAACAACTTCTTTTTTTTGTTTTTGGCAAGCAAGCTTTTCACAGCCCACCCACTCTTGTTTTTTGATTTATGTAAAGGTAAGCATTTTTCGCGTATCCAGCAAAAGTATTAACATTTTTAACATGCCTTTATTCCTGGTTTGGGTATTTATTTCCCGTGCGATGGCCAACTAAAGAGCAGCTTGGTCGTTTGTGAGCGACTCCTCATCTATAGATGAAGACAAATCGCTCACAAAGTTACTTCACCTGGAACAATTCTATGCCATAGTCAAGCCCAAGGTTTCGACTATATTGCCTGTCTTGCGCATTATTCCAATGTTCAAATACTCCAAGGCTCCCCGTCTTGACCCCATTCGGGCGATAGTCTCCCCATTTGGCATTCCAGCCCTTTGCCGCCTCCTTGAGATAATTGTCACAGTTTTGGCTCGAACCTTTCTTGAATTGCGGGGCACCACTAAAGCCCAGTTCCCCACCAAACTCGGCAAACAGGAAGTCAAGGCCTACGCACTCAATGGCAACAGGGTCGAGAGACATGAAATAGCTTCCGCTCCACTGTCCCCCAAACATCTTCCAACGATCTCGTTCCGGCATAGGAGCCCCCACATTAGTTTGCATCCCATACAGTCCATCCACGATATAGAGCAAAGTCTTTTTGCCCAAATTGGGGCATCCCATCAAATCAACATACGCACTGTAGTCCCCTTCCTTGCCCGACATCTGACTCACAGTATGCGTACCATGCATCTTGGCAGGAAACGGAATAGACCCAAAATGATTTTTGGCACACAATGTGGCTCCCGTTATTTCATGTCCTTTCAGCAATGCCAAGTTGACGAGATAAGAGGCTTCCACCACTGCCTTGGGCAACACGGTGCCAAGAGTTACATTCGGGTCGGTGTAAGAGATGGCATCCTTGACCCAATGCGCCGAATCCACGCCTTCAGAACCTGTGGCGCTCATCCATTTGACACGAGGAAACAATCGATGCACCGGTTGGTAGATTCTGTCAGGCATAGCCCGCTTCTTCCAGCCTATCGTCGCGTCATATACGGTAATACATTCTTGGGGCACCTTGGCATGAGCCGTCAACTGCCGAAGGATGGCGATGGTAGCTTGCGGCGATTGGTCGATGTCATTGTCTCGGTCATCAGTGTTATAGGTATTGTTCAAATTTATCTTGACAACCAACTTTTCGCCTTTTCTATAACCGCGATTACCACGGCCGTTATGAGAATTATAGTACTGGAATATTTTTTCCCAAGCCTTCTTGACGGAGCGTTCTCCCGACAAAGCACACAGCGAGCGGTCATACATATCGTCAAGACGCTTTTGGTCGATGTTTTCCTCATCCCACCAATGGCCATCATGGCCATTCCACAGGGCAACCAAAGAATCTCTTACCCAAGTCACTCTTCCCGGGAAGATACCTTTTGCTTCTCCCATCGGCTTATTTGACTCAAAACGCAACTCTTGTGCTGAGACTTTTGTAAAAGTTGATTGAAGTGCAAGCGCACTACACAAAAGCATGGAAAACACGCTGCTTTGTTTCATATTTGGTTGAATAATGTTACTTGTTATCACGATGCACGGCGAGCGCAGCCTATCTTTTGCAAAGATAACACCTTTTCAACGTTTGGCAAGCGATGCCGCGTAAAAAAAGTTTTAGCGACGTTCAAGGATGTCGGTATAAATTCGTAACTTCGCATCCGATAACACAATTCCTCAACCCTTTTATCGCATGAGCATCAACATACAAAGAAATCAAAAGAAAAGAGTAGTTATCGTGGGCGGAGGACTGGGAGGCCTGCGACTGGCCGAAGACCTGCTCGGCGCAGACATGCAGGTGGTGCTGGTCGACAAGAACAACTTCCACCAGTTTCCGCCACTCATCTATCAGATTGCATCGGCGGGCATCGACCCGAGCAGCATTTCCTTCCCCTTCCGACAGATTTTCCGCAAGCAGAAGGACTTCTATTTCCGCATGGCGGAGGCACGCATGGTGGACACCGAAAAGAAAATCCTGCAGACCTCCATCGGCAAGATCGACTACGACTACATCGTGTTTGCCGCCGGCACAACGACCAATTTCTTCGGCAACAAGAACATTGAGGAGTGGGCCATGCCCATGAAGACGGTGTCGGAGGCTATGGGACTGCGCAATGCCCTGCTCTCCAACCTGGAACGCGCACTGACCTGCGCCACCGAGGAGGAACGTCAGGAACTGCTCAACGTGGTCATCGTGGGCGGCGGCGCCACAGGCGTAGAGATAGCCGGCGCGCTGTCGGAGATGAAGCGATATGTCATCCCTTACGACTATCCCGACATGGACGCCTCGCTGATGCACATACACCTCATCGAGGCTGGCAACCGTCTGCTGGCCGGCATGTCAGAGCAGTCGTCGCGCAAGGCCTACGATTTCCTGACAAGCATGGGCGTCAACATACAGTTTGGAAAGATGGTGACCGACTACCGCGACCACAAGGTGGTGATGAAGGACGGCTCTGAGATTGCCACGCGCACCTTCCTTTGGGTGTCGGGCGTAAAGGCCAACCAAGTGACGGGAATCGACGGCGACCACCTTGGACGCGGGGCACGCATCGTGGTCGACGCCTACAACAGGGTGCCTGGGCTCGACGGCGTCTTTGCCATCGGCGACCAGTGTCTGCAGACCACCGACGCCGCCTACCCCAACGGGCATCCGCAGGTGGCACAAGTGGCTATCCAGCAGGCCAAGAACCTGGCACGCAACCTGAGGCGGATAGTCAGCGGCGAGGGCGAGGAGAGCCTGACACCATTCGCCTACAACAACCTCGGCTCAATGGCTACCGTGGGCAGAAACAGGGCGGTAGTGGAGATTGGCAAGCTGCGCAGCCAAGGCTTCTTCGCATGGGTGCTGTGGCTTGTGGTGCACCTGCGCTCCATTCTCGGCGTGAAAAACAAGATGATGGTCTTGCTCAACTGGCTATGGAAATACGTCAGCTACAACGACTCTATCCGCATGATAACCTACGCCACCAAGCCGCGGGAGGTCATCGACAGGCTGAAGCGCGAGCAGACCACACACCTCGGAGACGACTTGCTCGACTGACCCGCAGGCACGCCAAGCATCCGCCAACGGCACTGACGGCCTCCCCAAGCCGCCAGTACAATCGAGTAGGAGGCAAATGCCTTTTATGATTAACATTTACCTCCTACTCGATTATATGGCTTCCATGGCCAAGATGCCGGGGGAGGAGAGAAACAAAAAAAGAGTAATGAATGTTTTATAATTTAAGATTGGACTCATGATAATTACGATAGCGCGCCAGTGTGGATGTGGTGCTGTCAGGGTGGGCAAGTTGCTCGCCCAGCATTATAGTATACCTTTCTATACCCGTAAAAACTTGATGGAGATGGCTCGCCAGCGCGGTGTGCTCGAAGAGATGGAATCTTTCTTCGATGAGCGACCGGTAGACGAACTGCTCTTCGCCATGTCTTCTTTTGGCGAAACTAGCCAGGAAATCAATGAGAAGCCCCTTCGCGTACTCTCTGATATGATAGGCGAGGAGAACTGTATCATCATTGGGCGATGCGGCAATTACATCTTCCGCCATCGGAAAGATCTGGTTACGATTTTCCTCAAGGGCAACTTGCAGGCCCGTATCGCTGATATTCAGGACGAGCAGGGCTTGTCGCACGATGCTGCCGCCGAGTTTGTAGAGCATGCCGACGACTGCCGTGTGGCTTACCATAAGTATTATACAGGATTGACTTGGGGCGATGCCAACGACTATGACATCTGCCTGGACACTACCCGCCTGGGTGAGGACAAGACGGCACACTTGATAGAGGAGTATATCGAAGGAGCTACAAATGACAAAGGTAAAAAAGAGACCTCAAAGAATAGTAAGAAAAAATTAAGTTGGTAGCGTTTTTCTTATCAAGAAAATCTCTTTTTCCGCATCATGCTTATAAAACGGAAAAAGAGACTGATTGTTACATGATCATGGCAAAAATCGAAGCTCCTATCACGGTCATCACGCCACATACCACGATGCTCAGGCTACTCATGGCCCCCTCTATGGTACCCATCTCCATCGCCTTGGCCGTACCCAGCGCATGAGAGGAGCACCCGATGGCGATACCCTTGGCGATGGGTTCCTTGATGGAGAGCAACTTGAGGAATTTCTCTGCAAAGATGTTGCCCAGCACACCGGTGATGATGATGACCACCACCGATACAGACACATGGCCGCCTAGCTCCTCGCTCACGCCGATGCCTATCGCCGTGGTGATGCTCTTGGGCAGGAAGGTAACGTAGGCAGCATGGTCGAAATGGAACAGCAATGCCAGCAGCAGCACGGAGCACAGACTGGCCAATACGCCCGACACGATGCCGACAACCACCGCACGGTAATTCTTCTTGAGCAGTTCTACCTGCTGGTAGAGCGGCACCGCCAGACAGATGGTGGCTGGGGTAAGCAGATAACTGATGCTGTTGGCTCCAGCCGAGTAAGTCTGGTAGTCGACACCCGTTACCAGGAGAACCACGATGACGAGCACGATGGATATGAGCAACGGATTCATGAGCGACCATCCCGTCTTCCGCTTCAGCACCAGTCCGATGCCATACGCCGCCAGGCTGATGAGCACCCCAAAAAACACGGAGTCTTGAAACAACGCTCTCATCGCTGCGCCTCCTTTCCTCTGCGGATAACCACCTGTGTAAGCCAGCCAGACACCCCCATCACCACAAACGTACTCACCACGGTAACCACCACATACTGCACCAGGGAGCCGGCTATCGAATGCCATGAGTCCATCAGTCCTACGGCAGCAGGGATAAACATCACAGGCATAATGGCTATCAAGAAACTACTCGTCTCGCGAATATCCTTCACCTTCACCACCTTGAGTTCCAGGGCAGCAAACAGCAATACAATACCATAGATGCTGGCCGGAATAGGCAACGGCAAAATCCAATGCAGCAATTCCCCGGCAAAGGAGAACGCGATAATGATCAAAAACTGAATCAAAAATTTCATATCAACTTCTTACTCGGGACTTCCACCCGTTAGACAATGCTCATGCCGAACATACATCGAATAGGAGGTAAACACCAATCACAAGTGTTTACCTCCTATTTTCATGTTTAATATCGTTACTGTTTCTCGGGTTCCGTCTCTATGTCGCGACGCGATTTCGACTTGATGACGAGCCACACTCCGCTGAAGACGAGAACCACGGCTATGGCCTGCTTCCACGTGAACACGCACATGCCGCACACGAGGCTGACGCTCACCGCCACCACGGGCTGCACATAGTTGTAGATGCTCACCACCGTAGGGCGCAATATGCTTTGGGCTATCTGCATGAGCATGTAGGCCAGGCCGGTGGCAAACAGAACGACAAAGCCTGCCTCTACCCAAGCCTTGGCAGGAACCTCGTGCCAAGCCGTCTGCGCGACATGGGGCACAAGGAATGGCGACATGATCAGCGCCGCCCACGTGAACATCCACTTGCTCACGGTGATGGGCGAATAGCGACGCAGATAGTCACGGTAAAGGGCAAGGTAAAGGGCAAAAGAGAGTTGGGCGAAGATGCACATCAAGTCGCCACGAATGTCACCCACGCGCGAATCGTGGGCAGCGGCACTGCTCAGGATGAGTATGAGCGCGCCCGAGCAGCCTATGCACACGCCGAGGGCCTTGCGCCCGGTTATGGGCTCCTTCAGAATTATCGCCGACAGGATCATGGCAAATATAGGCAACGCCGTGGTTACGATGCTGGCATTGGAAGGAGAGGTGATGCTCAGCCCGATAGTGAAGCAGCACTGGTTGAATATCAATCCGAGCAAGCCTGCCCCGCAGAAGGCGAAGATGTCCTTCAAGGGCACATGCTCGCGGCGGGCGAACAATGACATTATCCAAAAAAACAACGCTCCGCCCGCGGCTCGCATAAACACGAGATTGAGGTTGTCCACCCCGTGGAGCATGGCATCCTTGCCTATCGGCGACATGAGTCCCCAGCAAATGTTGGCAGAGAGGATGCAGGCGTGTGCCAAGAGGGGCCGTTTGTTGTTATCCATCTTATCTTTTAATAACTAACGTGACTTTTTATTGACCTGCAAAGTTAGCTCAAATTGCGGAAACACGCAAACTCTCGCCTGTTTTTATCGCTCCGTTGCCGATTTTCACGCAAATAGGCTCGTTTATCTCGCTCATTTTGAGGGCGTTCGGCTTTGCACTGGAATGCCATCGGCTTTACACTGTAATGTCAGTGCCTTTCCAGTGCAATGTCAACGCCTTTGCAATGCAAAGCCGACGAGCCGTCACGCCTTGTCCATGATGATGGTAAAAACACGAGCTAAAGCTGCAAAGAAATCGTGCGGATTGGCACGTGTTATCAAACAATATTCGTAAATTTGTAACCCTAAACATCAAATAGCGAATACATACCGACTACATTATATAATACACAATCATGAGAGACAACCCTGACGAACAATTCCCGATAGTGGACGAGGACGGAAACATCCTTGGCGCCATAAGCCGCGGACACGCCCACGACGGCAGCAAGATATTGCACCCCGTGGTCCACCTGCACGTGTTCAACAGCAAGGGAGAACTGTATCTGCAGCATCGACCGGCATGGAAAGACATACAACCCGACAAATGGGACACAGCCGTGGGAGGCCACATCGAACTTGGCGAAAACGTGGACCAGGCGCTCAAGCGCGAGGTAAGCGAAGAGCTTGGCATCACCGACTTCACGCCCGAGCCACTCGGCCACTACGTCTTTGAAAGCCAGCGGGAGCGCGAACTCGTGAACGTCTTCCGTTGCGTGTACGACGGCGAGGTGAACCCCAGCAAGGACGAACTGAGCGGAGGCCGCTTCTGGACGCCAAGCGACATCGAAGACAATATGGGCAAAGGCGTGTTCACCCCGAATTTCGAGAACGAATACCGAAAGTTGTTTCTCGCGGCAAAACAATGACGGGCACGCATTGAAACTTGCGCAACGGCATTTGCGTTAAATATCATTAAAGAAAAGGCCATCCGGGAAAAGAAAGAAAGCAAACGAAGATAATTATTGAAAATAATTTGCGAAAACGCACATTTTGATTAACTTTGCACCGTAAAAATTGAATAACGGAAAAACCATTTAAACCAAGATAAACAACTATGAGAGTCATTATCGAAAATGATTACGACAGCCTTTCAAAATGGGCTGCGGAGTATGTAATCAAGCGCATCAATGCGGCAAAGCCAACCGCCGACAAACCTTTTGTACTGGGCTTGCCCACAGGCTCTTCGCCAATCGGAATGTACGCCGAGTTGTCAAAGGCTTGCAAGGAGGGTCGCGTGTCGTTCCGCAACGTCATCACGTTCAACATGGACGAATATGTGGCCTTGCCCGAGGAGCATCCCGAGAGCTACCACAGCTTCATGCGTCGTAACCTCTTCGACAACATCGACTGCCCGAAGGAGAACGTCCACATCCTCAACGGCAACGCCGAGGATCTCGAAAAGGAATGCGCTGCCTACGAGGAGAGCATCCGCAAGGCTGGCGGCATCGACCTCTTCATCGGCGGCATCGGCCCCGACGGACACATAGCTTTCAACGAGCCTTTCTCTTCGCTCAAGAGCCGCACTCGCGTAAAGACCCTCACCACTGATACCATCATAGCCAACTCGCGCTTCTTCGACAACGACGTGAACAAGGTGCCTAAGCACGCCCTCACTGTGGGTGTGGGCACAGTGACAGACGCTCGCGAGGTGCTCATCCTCGTAAACGGCCACTCCAAGGCACGCGCCTTGCAAGCTGCCGTAGAGGGTCCCGTGACACAGGCTTGGACCATTAGCGCGCTGCAACAGCACCCACACGCCATCATCGTGGCAGACGAGGCTGCAAGCGACGAGCTGAAAGTGGGCACCTATCGCTACTTCAAGGACATTGAAAAAGACAACCTTTAAACACCAAACAGAAATGAACCTTCATTTAAGTTCACAAATCGTCCTCAACCAAGTGGCTGAGGAGTTCTACAGCCCGAAGTCTGCCATAGAACGCTCGGAAATCACACGTTTCGAGAAACTTCCTACCGACATATACCCAAAGGCTGAGGATGGCGTGAAAGCCATTGCCGACGCCATTGAGCAGGAGATCAAGGCCAAGAAGCAACAGGGCAAGCAGTGTGTTATCGGCCTCGGCACTGGCCAGAGCCTGACACCTATCTTCGACGAGCTGATCCTCCGCCACGAGAACGGACTGAGCTTCGACAACGTGACCGTGGTCAACGCTTACGAATATTACCCATTGAAGCCAGGAAGCGCCATCAGCAGCCTCCAGCAGCTCAAGGACCGCTTGCTCGACAAGATCGGCATCCCCGTGGGCAACATCCTCTCGCTCGACGGTTTCGCCGCACAGGGCGACCTGCAGAAGGTTTGCACCGACTTTGAAGAGCGCATTGCTACTATCGGCGGAATAGACATCATGCTCCTCGGCATTGGCCGCATGGGCAACATCGCGACCAACGAGCCTGGCTCTGCCCCATCGTCAAGCACACGCCTTATCCTCATCGACGCCACGTCGCGCGAGGAGATGACGATGAGCTTCGGCGGACAGGACGCCGTGCCTCCATGCTCCATCACCCTCGGCTTGTCAAACATCATGGCCTCTCGCAAGATCTTCCTCACCGCATGGGGAGAAGAAAAGGCCGACATCATTCAGAAGACCGTGGAAGGCCCCGTGACAAGCGCCATCCCCGCAAGCTTCTTGCAGACCCACAACGGCTGCCACGTGGTGACCGACCTCGCCGCCGCCGGCAAGCTGACACGCATCATCCACCCATGGCTCGTGGCAAGCTGCAAGTGGAACGACAAGCTCACCCGCGCTGCCCTCGTTTGGCTCTGCCAGAAGATAGGCAAGCCAATCCTCAAGCTCACCAACAAGGACTACAACGAGAACGGACTCTCTGAGCTGCTCGCGCTCTACGGATCAGCATACCAGTGCAACATCAAGATATTCAACGACCTGCAGCACACCATCACGGGATGGCCTGGCGGCAAGCCAAACGCCGACGACTCCAATCGCCCAGAGCGCGCCACTCCGTTCCCGAAGCGTGTCATCGTGTTCTCTCCGCACCCTGACGATGATGTCATCTCCATGGGCGGCACTATCCAGCGCCTCGTGAACCAGGGACACGACTTGCACGTGGCTTACGAGACTTCAGGCAACATCGCCGTGGGCGATGAGGAGGTGACTCGCTTCATGCACTTCGTCAATGGTTTCAACCAGATCTTCATCGACAACAAGGACGAGACCATCAAGACGATGTACAAGGACATCAAGAAGTTCCTTGCCGAGAAGAAGGAAGGCGACATGGACACTCTCGACGTGCGCCGCATCAAGGGCCTCATCCGTCGTGGCGAGGCAAGGACAGCTTGCACATACAACCACATTCCTTTAGATCACGTCCACTTCCTCGACTTGCCATTCTATGAGAGCGGCAAGATTGAGAAGTTGCCTATGACAGAGAAAGACGTGGAGGTGGTGCGCAACCTGCTCGTCGAGGTCAAGCCTGACCAGATTTTCGTGGCTGGCGACCTTGCCGACCCTCATGGCACACACCGCAAGTGCACCGATGCCGTATTGGCTGCTCTCGACCTTGAGAAGCAAGCCGGAGCCGAATGGCTCAACAACTGCCGCGTCTGGATGTATCGTGGCGCATGGGCCGAGTGGGAAATCGAGAACATTGAGATGTGCGTGCCCATGTCACCGGAAGAGCTCCGCGCAAAGCGCAACGCCATTCTCAAGCACAGCTCACAGATGGAGAGCGCTCCGTTCCTTGGCAACGACGAACGCCTGTTCTGGCAACGCGCCGAGGACCGCAACCGCGGCACCGC
>CAVAGT010000007.1:0-54065 GCA_963588155.1 Lachnospiraceae bacterium
GCTTTAATATTTGTAGCGACAAAATGGCACAATTCCTATATATTTTGGTAACTTTGCAACAAATTAATATATATAGGTAATATAAATAGACAACATAATTCCATGAACATTGAGAAAGAGATAAGCCTGTCGGCGATTTCCGCCGTCAAGGAGCTTTATGGGCAAGAGGTTTCCGACAAGATGATTCAACTTCAGAAAACGAAACCCGGTTTCGAGGGCAACCTCACGCTGGTGGTGTTTCCTTTCCTGAAGATGTCGCGCAAGAAGCCACAAGACACCGCGCAGGAGATTGGCGAGAAACTCGTTGCCAATTGCAAGGCCGTGGCGGCTTTCAACGCCGTTGGCGGCTTCCTCAACCTCGTCATCGCGCCTGAGGCGTGGACAGACCTGCTCGACACTATCGACAGCGACCCACACTACGGTGAAAAGGCGGTCACGCCTGAGTCTCCTCTCGTCATGGTGGAATATTCTTCACCCAACACCAACAAGCCCCTGCACCTCGGCCACGTGCGCAACAACCTCCTCGGTTGGAGCTTGGCGAGAATCCTTGAGGCCAATGGCAACCGCGTGGTGAAGACCAACATCGTAAACGACCGCGGCATTCATATCATGAAGTCGATGCTCGCTTGGATGAAGTGGGGCAACGGCTGCACGCCCGAGTCTACGGGCAAGAAGGGTGACCACCTCATTGGCGACTTCTACGTGCTCTTCGACAAGCACTACAGGGAAGAGTGTGCCGAGCTCGTGAAGCAATACGTGGCAGAGGGCATGAGCGAGGACGATGCCAAGAAGAAGGCTGAGCAAGAGGCTCCGCTCATCAAGGAGGCACACCGTATGCTCGTGAAATGGGAGGCTGGCGACAAGGACATCCGCGACCTCTGGGAGAAGATGAACTCGTGGGTTTATGTCGGCTTCGATGAGACCTATAAGGCACTCGGCGTCAGCTTCGACAAGATATATTATGAGAGCAACACCTTTATCGTGGGCAAGCGCAAGGTGATGGAGGGTCTCGAGAAGGGTCTCTTCTACAAGAAAGAGGACGGCAGCATCTGGGCCGACCTCACCAACGACGGCCTTGACCAGAAGCTCCTCGTGCGTGCCGACGGCACCACGGTCTACATGACCCAGGACATTGGCACGGCTGAGATGCGTTTCAGCGATTACCCCATCGACAAGATGATCTACGTGGTGGGCAACGAGCAGAACTACCACTTCCAGGTGCTCTCGCTCCTTCTCGACCGTCTTGGCTTCAAGTGGGGCAAGGATCTCGTCCACTTCTCCTATGGCATGGTGGAGCTCCCCAACGGCAAGATGAAGAGCCGTGAGGGAACGGTGGTCGATGCCGACGACCTCGTGGCTGAGATGATAGAAGACGCACGCAAGACCAGCGAGGAACACGGACAGTCGAAGGAGTTCTCCGAGGAGGAGAAGCGCGAGATAGCCCGCATCGTGGGCATGGGTGCCTTGAAATACTTCATCCTGAAGGTGGACGCACGCAAGAACATGTTGTTCAATCCTGCTGAGTCTATCGACTTCAACGGCAACACCGGTCCTTTCATCCAGTATACCTACGCCCGCATACGCTCAATCCTCAGGAAGAGCGGCGACGTGGCTGCCACGGTGGACGCCTCTTACGCTCCCAACGCCAAGGAGGTGGAGCTGATACAGAAGCTTGACGCCTTCAAGGTGGCGGTGGCCGATGCCGGACAGAACTACAACCCTGCTGGCATTGCCAACTACACTTACGAGCTGACAAAGCTCTTCAACCAGTTCTACCACGATTACAGCATCCTATCCGCCGACACGGAGACAGAAAAGCTCTTCCGTCTCAAGCTGGCGCGCAACGTGAGCAAGACCATCAAGAACGCCATGGAGCTTCTTGGCATCGAAGTGCCTGAGAGGATGTAAAATAAGGCCCCTCCCTGTATCTCTCCCCCACCCAGGGGAGGGAGAGATATGGTGAAGCCTTACCCAGGGCTCATCAATAAGGCAAGATGTTTACCATGGAAATACTAATTGTGGTGTAGGCTATTAATTAGTTGCAGTGTGATATATATATGAGTTGCAGTGTAATGTAATATGTAAATGAATAGTGGCGTAAACTATAATAACGGCGAAAACCACAGCGCTTCACCATCTCCCGTTGGGGAGGGTCAGGGAGGGGCCTCCGCTTGGGCCGTGGACGCTGGTTGTTCCGGCAACCCGGGGCCGATGGAGTATCAAGGGGTAGACCTCGCCACGGGCGAGAAGGTCTTTCATTTCGGGCCTTACTATGCCGACGGCTCCACCGTCTACGGCACCAACAACATAGGGGAGTTTCTCGCCATAGTGCACGCCTTGGCGCTGATGGACAAGATGGGCATCACCGACAAGATCATCTACTCCGACTCCTACAACGCCATTCTCTGGGTCAAGAAAAAACAGTGCAAGACAAAGCTTGAGCGCACCGAGCGCACCGAACCTCTCTACGCGCTCATAAGCCGGGCGGAGAAATGGCTCCGCACACACAGTGTCACCACGCCTATAGTGCAGTGGCAAACAAGGCAGTGGGGCGACATACCTGCCGATTTCGGAAGAAAATAACCATAGCCAACAATACCACAATGCTCTCTTTCATCGAACAAACTCGATGAAAGAGAGCTTTTTTTTGCGTTTTTTCAATATTGCCCACTTCTTTGCTTTCACAAGACGACCGCTTTTTGTAATTTTGCATTAATTTAATATTTATGCAATGAAAGCGTTATTGGACAGAATCCGCAAGGATGGCAAGTGTTACCCAGGTGGCATCTTAAAGGTAGACAAGTTTATCAATCACCAGATGGATCCCAACCTGATGAAGCAAATAGCGGTGGAGATCATTCGCCGCTATGCCCACACCGAGATCAACAAGATACTTACCATCGAGGCGAGCGGCATCGCGCCTGCCATCATGATGGGTTTCTTGCTCGACTTGCCCGTGGTGTTCGCTAAGAAGAAAAAGCCCTCCACCATGGACAACATGCTTTCCACCACGGTGTTCTCGTTCACGAAGCAACGCGAATACCACGTCGTCATATCCAAGGATTATCTCACGCCCGACGACAAGGTGCTTTTCGTAGACGACTTCTTGGCCTACGGCAACGCCGCCAAGGGCATCATTGACCTTTGCCAGCAGGCAGGGGCGCAGTTGGTGGGCATGGCGTTCATCATCGAGAAGGCTTTCCAGCATGGCAGGACGGTCATCGAGGATGCCGGCGTACGTTGCGAGAGCATGGCGATCATAGACTCGCTCGACAACTGTGAAATAAAAATGCGCGAAGAATAATGGCAGCGCAAAAAGACTTGATCTATGGGCTCAACGACCGCCCACCTCTCCGCGAGACCTTGTTTGCCGCCTTGCAACACCTCTTGGCCATTTTCGTGGCCATCATCACCCCACCGTTGATCATTGCCTCGGCCCTGCGGCTCGACATCCAGACCACGGGCTTCCTCGTGTCGATGTCGCTCTTCGTCTCAGGCATCGCCACCTTCATTCAGAGCCACCGCGTAGGGCCTATCGGCACGGGGCTGCTTTGCATTCAAGGCACCTCGTTCTCGTTTATCAGTCCTATCATCAGCGCCGGCATGCTTGGCATGGTCAATGGCAATATGGACGTGGCGCTGGGGTTGAGCTATGTCTTTGGCGGATGCCTGGTGGCATCGACCGTGGAGATGGTCGTGAGCCGCATCCTGCCCTACACGCGCAAGGTCATCACGCCGCTCGTGGCGGGCATCGTGGTCACGCTCATAGGCTTGTGTCTCATCAAGGCTGGCATAACCTCGTGCGGAGGCGGACAGACGGCAATGGACAACGGCACCTTTGGCTCAGCGCGTAACTTGGGGTTGGCAGTGTTGGTGCTCGTAACCATCATTTTCTTCAATCGCTCGAGCAACAGGTTCTTGCGCATGGGGTCAATAGTGCTGGGGTTGCTTATTGGCTGCGTTGCGGCTTATTGCCTGGGCATGATCCATTTTTCCGACATCGGGGCCGTGGGCGCGCTCAACATCCCCGTGCCTTTCAAGTATGGCTTGCGTTTCGACGTGGGCACCATCGTCGGCCTGGGGCTTATCTATCTCGTCACCGCTGTTGAGGCTTTCGGCGACATCACCGCCAACTCCCTCATCTCAGGTGAGCCGGTGGAAGGTCCCGTGTTCATGAAACGCGCCCAAGGCGGCATCCTGGCCGACGGCTTCAACTCCATGTTGGCTGCCGTCTTCAACAGTTTCCCCAATTCCATCTTCGCCCAAAACAACGGCATGATACAACTCACGGGCGTGGCGAGCCGCTATGTGGGCTATTTCATAGCCGGAGCCCTGTTCCTCTTGGGTCTCTTCCCCGTTGTGGGCGAGTTCTTCTCACTTATCCCCGATTGCGTGTTGGGCGGAGCCACGTTGTTGATGTTCGGCACCGTGGCTGCTGCGGGCGTGCGCATCATCGCCTCCACGAAGATAGACCGCAAGGCAGCGCTCGTGCTTGCCATCAGCTTCTCCATGGGAATGAGCGTGGAACTCGTGCCCGACATCCTTTCCCAAATGCCAAGCGTCGTCAAGAGCATCTTCTCAAGCGGCATCACCACGGGTGGCGTCACGGCAATGATAGCCAATGCGTGTATACGCGTAAAAGGCTGATGCACAGCTGGTTCTAGTGGTGTTTTGCCTTTGCGTTAGAATGCCGTCGGCTTTCCACTGTAAAGCCGATGCCTTTACGTTAGAATGTCGATGCCTTTCCACTGCAATGCCGACGGCATTCTAATGTAAAGGCGCGAGACATAAAACGCAATGGTGCCGATTGGGTGTCACGTGGGAAATCAAAGTAAACCTATATCATATAACTTCAAATCGTAAGCTATGGATTTAAAAGGAAAATACACGGCCTGCGCCGATCGCTACGCCGATGGCGAGGCCCTATACCAAAGATGCGGCAAGAGCGGCGTGCTATTGCCAAAAATTAGTCTTGGATTCTGGCACAACTTCGGCGGCGTGGACTCCTACGAGCGAAGCCGCGCCATCACCCATTATGCCTTCGACCACGGCATCACCCATTTCGACCTTGCCAACAACTATGGCCCTCCATACGGCAGTGCCGAGGAAACGATGGGAAGGTTGATGCACGACGACTTCCGCCCCTATCGCGACGAGCTTTTCATCTCCACGAAGGCGGGCTACGACATGTGGGAAGGACCTTACGGCAACTGGGGCTCGCGCAAGTATCTCATGGCAAGCCTAGACCAAAGCCTCAAGCGCATGGGCTTGGACTATGTGGACCTGTTCTACAGCCATCGCTATGACCCAGTGACACCGCTCGAAGAGACCCTTCAAGCCATGGTAGACATAGTGAAGCAAGGCAAGGCTCTCTACTTGGGCATCAGCCGTTGGCCACTGGAGGCGCTGAAATTTGCCGACAGTTACTTGCGCCAGCGCGACGTGCCGCTGCTCATATATCAAGGCCGCCTTAACATGATAGACCGCGAGCCGCAGGAGTCGGGCATTCTCGACTATTGTCACGACCACGGCATCGGCTTCATCTCCTTCTCCCCATTGGCGCAGGGCTTGCTCACCGACCGCTATCTCAACGGTGTCCCTGCCGACAGCCGCATGGCAAAGGATCGTTCGCTGAAGCACGCCGCCCTGACCCAGGAATTGCTTGCCCAGCTCCATCAGTGGAACGCGCAAGCCACGGAGCGCGACGAGACCTTGGCCGAGATGGCGTTGGCATGGATTTTGCGTCAAAAAGGTGTTACGAGCGTTTTGGTGGGAGCCAGCTCCACAGCGCAATTGGAGAAAAACATGAAATGTGTCCACGCGGAGCCATATTAAAACATTCAAGCAATGACAAATGAAGATCTCATGAGGAGGGCGATAGCACTCTCCATAAACAATGTGCGCAACGGCGGAGGACCGTTCGGGGCGGTGATAACGCGCAACGGCGAGGTGGTGGCTACAGGCGTGAACCGCGTCACGGCCAACAACGACCCCACGGCACACGCCGAGGTGACGGCGATAAGGAACGCCGCCCATGAGCTCGGCACTTTCGACTTGAGCGACTGCGAGATATACACCTCGTGCGAGCCGTGCCCCATGTGTCTGGGCGCCATATACTGGGCGCGACTGAAGAAGGTGTACTTCGCCAACGACAAGTACGACGCCAAGGCCATCGGCTTCGACGACTCGTTTATCTACGATGAGTTTGCCCTGCCTCGCGAGGAGCGTAAGCTGCCATCTGAGGAGATGCTGCGCGATGAGGCACAGGAGGCTTTCCGCTTGTGGAGCGAGAAGGAAGACAAGGTGGAATACTGACCTGCCAGCGCCGAGCGTGCACCATTGCCGTTATTCCAAAATATGGCTTGACACGTTGTCTATGATGTGTGGCAAGTTTCCTATCAAGTAGAATGGTAGGTTGACCAACGAGAAGGTCTTGCCTGATGGAGTTTTTACAATATCTACAGAGTAAGGCTTAGACCACACTCGTATGGCAATGTTCACGTTGCTGTTGTCCATGAATACTTGCAATGAACGAAGGTGAGCATTGATGCCGCTCTTTACCTCGATGGGATAGAGCCGAGAGTTATGGACAAATACAAAATCCACTTCTGCGCCGTTGTTGGGTTTTGCCCAAAAAGAACGACGCTGTCCCACTCGGTCATCCAATGTCAACAGTTCTTGGGCGGTTACCTGTTCGGCTATGTGACCCTTCCATGAGTCTACCATGTCAGTAGACCCAATAAGCTCGTCCCTCATGCCGGCTTGATAGTTGACCAATCCAGTATCGAACCATATTAGCTTTGGCATTCTCTTGGTTTCTGGTATTATTGGCATATGAGCAGACGATACAGGGTATACCAGTTCTAAAAGCATAGCCTTCTCCAACAATCGAAACGCTTTGCCAACTTCTCTCGACCGATAACCAGAGTTAGCGAAATTTCCCAAAGTCACGGTTTCACCAGCGAATGCCCAGCCGTATTGTAATATGAATCTTACGACATCCGTCATCTTGCTGCCTTTTACATATTTTTCTGAGTCGTCTTTGTAAGCCTGTACCAAAGTCTCGTATATGTCGTCTACCGCAAGGACATCACAATGTTCCGAATATTTTTGCACGGCCTCTGGCATACCGCCTACTATTGAATATTGGTTGAACAGGTGCATTAATTGTTCGTGGAACGCAACAGAGTATTTCGCGTCTTGTGACAGCACGGCCAAAAGGTTATCCTTGCCTATTGCTCCCAAAAACTCAAAGAACGAGCAAGGGCGCAAGGCAAGGTATTGCACCCTGCCAACTGGGAAACTGACCTTCACGTCGACCAAGTTCTCAAGAAGGCTTCCTGCCGCCACAATATACAAGTCGGGACGTTGCTCATAGAAGTATCGTAATAATGCAATGGTTTTCGGTGAGTTTTGTATCTCGTCAATGAAAATCAAGGTTGAGCCTTCGTTTTGCCGTATGCCCTTACTGGCAAATAGCAAGGCGACCAATTCGTCAAGTGGCAAGTTCATCTCAAACAGCTTGACGTTTTCTTGAAGTTCCAGGTTGAAATACAAATAATTTTCAAACTGCGAACCGAACTCATTTATTACGGTGGTTTTTCCAACCTGTCTCGCACCTCTAAGTATCAAAGGCTTGTGTTTGGCATCACGCTTCCAAGCCTCTAACTTGTTTATGATTTTACGCTTGAACATCTTTGCGAATAATGAAATAACATGATTATATGTGCAAAGATACGGTATTTGTTGTAAATCAGTGGCAAGATGGATGGATATTTGTTGTAAATCGGTGGCAAGATGACTTGGCTTTTGTTACAAATCAGTGGCAAGTTGTGGTGCTTTTGGGGAAATTGCATGGCGTATTTTGCGTATTCGAGAAAAAACATCTAACTTTGCGACACGCTAACAACTTAAACCAACATGAGAAGAACAATATTATCTATCGCGGCAGTGGTGCTGATGGCCACCTCTGCCTTTGCCCAACAATCGACAACGACAACCGACCGTGCCCGTTTGGCACCCACGCCGCCCATGGGATGGATGACGTGGAATTTGTTCAAGGGCGACATATCCGAACAACTCATCAAGGAGACTGCCGACGCCATGGTGGAAAGCGGCTTGCGCGACGCGGGCTACAAGTATGTTTTCATAGACGACCTTTGGCAAGGTGGCAGGGATTGCCACAACAACATAATCCCCGACCCAAAGAAGTTTCCCAATGGCATAAAGGCACTTGCCGACTACGTTCACTCCAAGGGTTTGAAGCTCGGCATCTATTCCGATGCGGCGCAGCTCACCTGTGGCGGTTGGACGGCAAGTTATGGTTTTGAGGAGCAAGACGCGCGCACGTTCGCCTCGTGGGGCATCGACTACTTGAAATACGACTATTGCAATGCCCCGGAGGACAGTGCCACGGCGCGCCTCCGCTACAAGACGATGGCGGACGCGTTGTCGAAGTCGGGGCGCGACATAGTGCTCGGCGTATGCGAGTGGGGGCAGCGCAACTGCGAGGAGTGGTGCGAGCAGGTGGGCGGCCAGCTGTGGCGTACGAGCTATGACGTGCGCGACATGTGGAAAGACATTGTGAACCAAGGTGGCATGGGCATCCTCGACATCATCAACATCACGGCGCCACTGGCGAAACACGTGCGCCATGGTCAATGGCCCGACATGGACATGATGGTGGTGGGTCTCAACGGCAAGGGCGGCCCGTCGAGCGACCTTGGCGGTGTGGGCTGCACCTACACCGAGTATCAGACCCAGATGAGCATGTGGTGCATGATGTCGTCGGTGTTGGCGTTGAGCAACGACCTTCGTCACCTTACGCCAGAAGACAAGCGCATACTCTTGAACAAGGAGATAATAGCCATTGACCAAGACCCGCTTGGCAAGGCCGCAGAGCGCGTGGTCAACACGGAGGACCACCAAATATATGTCCGCCCCTTGGCGGATGGCTCTCACGCCGTGGCGATACTCAACAGTGGCGACAAGGCTCTTGACATCTCTGTGCCTTTCAAGCAACTTGGCTTGACAGGCAAATACAGCGTGCGCGACGTTTGGCAGCATCGGGACATAGCCCGCAATGCCACCAAATGGAAAGGCAAGGTGCTGGCCCACGAGACAAAGGTCTTCGTGCTGAAAAAATGAAGCATGAAAAAAGCCATGCCCGATACACGGACATGGCTTTTCTCATGCTTGTTGCTATGTATTGGCGAGCACAAGGCTGGCCGCTGCAATATGTATTATCCAATCTGGCTTCCTGGCTTCACCTCGCCAAGGGTAGTGGTCACGCTCAGCGAGCCGTCGAAGTCGAGGGCCGAGAGAATCATGCCTTGGCTCTCTATGCCCATCATCTTTCTTGGCGCGAGGTTGGCTATGAAGAGAATGTCCTTTCCTACGAGCTCCTCGGGCTTATAGAATTTTGCGATGCCCGAAAGGATGGTTCTGTCGGTGCCGCTGCCATCGTCGATGGTGAACTGCAGGAGCTTGTTTGATTTCTTCACGTTCTTGCATTCCTTGATGTGTCCAACCCTTATGTCCACCTTCTCCCATTCGTCGAAAGGCACGTTGGGTTTTATTGGCTCAGCCTTGTAGTCCTTGGCAGCTTGCGCCTTCTCGTTTGCCTCTTTCGTGGCAGCGAGCTTGTCGAGCTGCTTCTGTATTGTCTCGTCCTCAATCTTCTCGAAGAGCAATTGAGGCTCGGCGAGCTGGTGTCCAGGCTTGAGCAGGTCGGTGCTGCCGAGCTCCGCCCAGTCGAAGCTGTCCATGCCGATCATGTCTCTCAGCTTGCGGCTTGAGAAAGGCAGGAAAGGCTCGAAGGCTATGGCGAGGTTTGCCACGAGTTGCAGGGAGATGTAGAGTATTGTCTCCACGCGCTTCGGGTCGGTCTTCCAAACCTTCCAAGGCTCGCACTCGGTGATATACTTGTTGCCTATGCGTGCGAGGTTCATCGCCTCTTTCTGCGCCTCGCGGAAGTGGAAACCGTCGAGGAGCTGCTCCACCTTGGCTTTCACGTCCTTGAACTCGTCTATGGCTTTCTTGTCGACATCGGTCAGCTCGCCGCACTCTGGCACCACGCCGTCCCAATATTTCTTGGTGAGCTGAAGGGCGCGGTTGACGAAGTTGCCGTAGATAGCCACGAGCTCAGAGTTGTTGCGCTCCTGGAAGTCCTTCCACGTGAAGTTGTTGTCCTTCGTCTCTGGTGCGTTGGCGGTGAGCACATAGCGCAACACGTCTTGCTTGCCGGGGAAGTCCTTGAGATATTCGTCGAGCCACACCGCCCAGTTGCGTGAGGTGGAAATCTTGTCGTTCTCAAGGTTGAGGAACTCGTTTGCCGGCACGTTGTCGGGCAAGATGTAGCTGCCGTGCGCCTTGAGCATTGTCGGGAAGATGAGGCAGTGGAACACGATGTTGTCTTTTCCTATGAAATGCACGAGTCGTGTCTCGGGGTCTTGCCACCACTTCTGCCATGAGCCCCACTTCTCCGGCTCGGCGTCGCACAGTTCCTTAGTGTTGCTGACATAGCCTATCGGGGCGTCGAACCACACGTAGAGCACCTTTCCGTCGGCTCCCTCCACGGGCACAGGGATACCCCAGTCGAGGTCGCGGGTCATGGCACGCGGCTGAAGATCCATGTCGAGCCACGACTTGCACTGTCCGTAGACGTTTGGTCGCCATTCCTTGTGGCCTTCAAGAATCCACTGCTTCAGCCAGTCTTGATAGTTGTTGAGTGGCAAGTACCAGTTTTTCGTCTTCTTTACCTCGGGCTTCGCGCCGCTGATGGTAGAGTGGGGGTCAATGAGCTCCATGGGCGAGAGGTCGCTGCCGCACTTCTCGCATTGGTCGCCATAGGCGTTGGTGTTGCCGCAGTGGGGGCATGTACCCATGATGTAGCGGTCGGCGAGGAACTGTTTTGCCTCGGGGTCATAATATTGCTCGCTCTCTTTCTCCACGAGCTTGCCGTCCTTGTAGAGCTTGCTGAAGAAGTCGGAGGCGAACTTGTTGTGCACCTTCGATGTGGTGCGGCTGTAGATGTCGAACGATATGCCGAACTCCTCGAAAGAGTCTTTAATGATCTTGTGGTAGCGGTCGCACACGTCTTGCGGTGTTATGCCTTCTTTCTTTGCCCTGATGGTTATTGGCACGCCATGCTCATCGCTTCCGCCGATGAAGATGACAGGTTGCTTTCTCAGGCGCAAGTAGCGCACGTAGATATCCGAAGGCACATACACACCGGCCAGGTGCCCTATGTGCACGCCACCGTTGGCGTAGGGCAGTGCCGCCGTGACGGTTGTCCGCTTGAAATGTTTCTCTTCCATGTATTTTGTTTAATTGTTTTCCAAGGTGCAAAATTACGAAATAATCAGAGATTTAGCTTCTTTTTGGTCAGAAAATCCCAGATGGGGTCAAGATAGCCGTAGCTAAAGGCATGGTTATCTTGTTAGTCCGTTTCGTCGGTTACATTCTTCGCAAACGCCTTTCACCACATAGTTGCAGCTGCTGCGGGTGAATCCTGACGGCAAGTCGATGTTTGGCACGGGCGTGTCGTGAAAGCAATATATCTTATGGCATTTCTCGCAAAAGAAATGCACGTGTATGTCTTCGTCTTCATCGTCGTCCTCGCTGTGGCTCATGCACAGTTCGTATCTTATTCCGCCGTTGCCATCTTCGATGGTGTGCACAAGGTGATGCTCGCGAAACAGCGTCAAGGCACGGAATATGCCGCTCTTGTCGACGCTGAGCAAGTGGCTTTCCAGCTCGGTAAGCGTTAGCGGATACTCTTCCGCCGCCAATGCCTTGACCACGAGTATGCGGTTGCTCGTGGGCTTTATGCCATGACTGCTCAACAGCTTGATACTTGTCTTCTCATCCATTGTCTCAGATACATTTCTTTATTGCAAAATTAGCAAAAAGTTTAATATAAATCAGTCTTGTACATGTGTTAACGAAAAAATAGTTGTATTTTTGCAAAAGAAAAGCTGCATTTGGTAAATCAACGACAGCATAATCATAGGACATCATTTCACAATGCGAATCAATAATCCTTCTTTCGAGATATGGCAACAGGGGGCGGGCATGACCGGCGTTTACAAGCAGATAGAGCGCGTGGGGCGTGTGTGCTACAAGAGTGAGGACCATACCACCGCAGACTCGGCGCGGCCTTTTGTCGAGCGCATGATCAAGAGCGAGCATTTTGCCATGCTTGAGCATGGAACCGTGTATCTCTTGTTCAACGTTGATGCGGGGAAGGACGGTGCGCGGCCATGGGAGTTTTACGCCACCAACAAGTTCTCGCAATGTGTGGAAGATTCTGGCAAGTTGTATGTCACCACCAACCTCCGCGTGCTTGCCGAGAACCATCGTCTCGATGACCTTCAAGCTTATTGGAGCGAGCCTTTGCCGCTTCATCCGGTGCGTGTCACCGTGCGTTTCTCCACGCAGATTGCCATAACGCGAGAGTTTAACCGTCATCGTGCCAACTCCATGGCGGAGCAGAGCACGCGTTATTGCAACTACTCGAAGGCAAAGTTCGGCAACGAAATCACCATCAACATTCCCACATGGGTAAAGCAAGAGATGACAGGGTCGGAATGGGCCCATCAATTGAGCAATGGCGCGTTGACCATCACTGGCCAGCAGTTTATGGAACTGGCGCGCGAGGTTGCCGATGGCAGCGCCTCGGTTCTCGACAATTGGGTGTTTGCCAACGTAGCCGCCGAGAAGTCGTACATGAACCTCATTGGCGCGGGTCGCAAACCACAGGAAGCACGCGTGGTGTTGCCGCTCGACACTGCCACAGAGCTTGTGCACACGGCTTTCGTCTCCGACTGGAAGCATTTCTTCGACCTTCGCGCCCTTGGCACCACAGGTCAGCCGCATCCCGATGCCAAGGCAATAGCCTTGCCCCTTCTTGAGGAGTTCAAGGTCAGGGGCTTGCTATGAACAAAGGTGCAAGACAATGACTCAGCGTCTTTCAACCATCCCGCCTTTTTCCTTGATATAATCCATCAGCTCGCGGAAGAGCGGTGATGCCGACAGTGTGTTCACGTTTCCCATGAGAATGAGTTGCTTGCGTGCCCGTGTCAGTGCCACGTTGAGCTTGCGGTCTATGTCGTGACCGTCTTCCGTGAAGGTGTTGGCGGTAAGGAAGTCGAGCTGATGGGCTTGCTGTATGGTGAACGAATATATTATTACGTCTCGTTGTGACCCTTGGTATCGCTCAACGGTGTCTATGCTTATGTTGTCAAGGGCCTTTATGCCAGTTTTCTCTATCTCCTTCCTTATCATCGCTATCTGGTTGCGGTAAGGCACGATCACGCCCACGGTCTTGTCGGCGTTGAATCGGTCTCCGTAGAAACGGTAAACTCGCTTTAGCATGTCGCTCACGAGTTGCGCCTCGTCGGCGTTCACCTTGTCGGAAATCTCAGGTTGCCGGCAGGGTCTCGACGCGAAGAAAATCATGCGGTGGCTCTTCAGGAGGTCGTCGATGCTGTCTTCCGATGGCTCCGTGTAGCCAATGTCCATGGCTTTTTGGTGAGGCAAGGGCACGCAGCGAAGGCGCTCACGCGAATAAAACTCACGGTTGGGAAACTCCGCTATGTCGGGGTGCATACGGCCTTGGCGGCGCAACGTGCCTATGAAATCCGTGCGATTGGCGAGAAGTTCTTGCCGTATGAGTCGCTCGAAGAGAGAGTTCTTGCAGTCGGTGAGGCCAATGTCAAGCAACAGCTTGCTTCTCACTGTGCTGTCGCCATCGCATTGTTGCACCACGGCAGGCAGTTGCTTGTAGTCGCCAATGAGTATGAACTTGTCGATATTGCATTGGTGTTCAGTCTGAGTGTCCGATGCTCGGTGGCTTGCCAACAGACCGATGATGTTTGGCTCCAATATCTGCGAAGCCTCGTCGACAATGGCAAGCGCGAAATGCTTAATCGAGAAAAGGTAAGCTCTCGATTGCACCATCGACGTGGTGCCTACTATTATCTTTGCGTCGCCAATGAGTTGCCTCATGCCAGCAAGCGTGGGCTTTTCTCCCACCCTGTTTTGCAGGAGATAAGGCGCGAAGTTATCGGCGCACGACAGTTCGCTGCCTATCCTTACGAAGTCGATGCCGTTGTCGGCAAGCATGCCGCAAATCTCGTCCACGGCGCGGTTGGTGTAAGCCATGAGCAGCAGTCCTTTGCCGTCTTCCTGTTGCTCCTTGTCTTCTTCTTGACGCAGCTCCGCGAGCGCTTCCCTTACCATGAACTGCAACGCCATGGATGTCTTTCCCGTGCCCGGAGGTCCCACGAGCAGGAAATAGTCGCGTGCTTGCTTAGCCCTTAGTATTATATCGTCGATGTTTTCGTCGTAGCTTCTCGACAGGGTGAGGCTCTTGTCAGCCCGTGGCGCGCGTTGGCCGAGCAGCAATGCCTTGCGTTCTCGTGGTGCCGTAATAAGTTGGTAGATGGAACTCAACGCAGCTCCACCGCCAACGTCGCTGCTGCCATGCTCTATGCACCATGCCTTGTCCTTGTTTTGGGCAAGGTAAGTCTTTGCCAAGGGATTCATGAGTCTCACCACCACGTGGTCGGTATGGAGCCGCAATATTCCGCCCTTGAGCAATATCGCCTTTCGCGCGTCGGGCTCCGTGTCCTTGTCGTAAGCATAGAGGTAAACCATGTCGCCACGGCGGAAGTTTGGCAGGAAGTCCTCGCCTTGGTCTGGCACGGTGAGATCCAGCGTGTCGCAAACGCCGCCCTGCCCGTGTTCCACGTCAAGGCCCTCGTCGTCGACCTCCCTTGGGTTCGTGAGCCCGGTGAAGATGTTGCCCGTCTCCTTCTTCTCCGCCAATGGCATATTCCAGAGGTTGGCCACGCAGTTGCCCGTGCCTTCCACCACGCCCACTCGCGACATGATGTTCTCCCTTATCACAAATTGCGTCATGCGGCAGAAGTAGTCGTGCTCCAAGGGCGTGAGCGAGTGGAGAGGCATGATCAAGGACAGCAGTTGCGGTCTGAGATATGTGTCGTAGAAATGTCCGCCGGCATGTGCCACGTTGAGCGTTTGCTCTGTTATTTGCGGCAGGATATTCTTCATGCCGTTCTCGGCTATGTCAAACTCCAGGGCCATGGCCTCGTTGCGGAAACGCAGGGCCTCGTAGACAAGCTTCATGAGCGAGGTCACCCCTATGAGGCCGCCGGGAAGTGGATATTTGGAGTAAAGCAAGCGTATGTCGGAGTGCTGCACACCGAAGTTGTAATACAGTATGCCGAAGTAGAGCAATACCTGCACGTAGTGCTTCTCTACCACTTTCGCGCCTTGGCTGTTTGCCATGTCGCGCTCCAAGAAAATGTTGCGTCCCGACTTCTGCTCCACCAATAGGCGCAAGTCGGTGGTCATCATGTCGACGCGCCCTTGCAGTCCGAGCTTCTCGCATACGAACGTGGGTTCGAGTATGGCCTTTTTCATGTCGTAGTGTCGGCGTAGCTCCTCCACTATGCCTGTGAGGTTTCGCGCCTGCCGTGCCGCGTCGGCCTTGAACTTAGTCCCGTCGAAGTCGGGGCAACTGGCATATTCGAGAGCCTTGTCGCGGAAGTTCTTTATGAGGGTCTTTGTCGCCGAGAACCCTTCGTCGTTTATTATGTCGTCGAGGCACGCCCCAGCGTAGTTTCCCAGGAGTATGGCTTGCGTGTTGGCACGCTCCTTTATCCGGCTGAGGAGATACATGAGCGGATGGTGCCCGTAATCCTCAAAGCACGACGCTATCACGGAGATGTCCATCAGGCAGTCGGGCTCCACGATGATGAGCCTTGGCGTGATGGTGTCGCCATCGGTTTTGCAATCGAGAAGGTTAAGGTGCATGCCAGGCTTGAGAATGTCGTGGAGATACTCCATGCGGGCATATTGTGTCTGCAAAGTGTAATACACGGTCATCTCCTTGCCTCCGCCATCCTCGTCTACCACCACGCGGATCGTTTGCTCGTCAAACGACCTCACTATGCACCGCTTGTCGGGAGAGTTTTGGCGTATTCGTTCCGCCGTAGGCTTTATGTCGCGGGGCAAGAGTGCCGTGAGCGTCTCGGGCATGGCGGCCTTCAGCACGCGGCTGATGAGTCTCGCCACGGCTGCCGCATCGTAGAGCAAGAAGGTTTCGCCGTCGCCCTTACTGTCGTCGATGTGGCTGTGGTTGCTGTTGCGTCTTGCCTGCCTGAGGGCGTTGGCCTCGTCGCCATGGATGTTGAAAAGCCGCATCACGCTCTCCAGTTGCGAGTTGAGGTCTCCAAAGCCGTATCTCGTGTCTTTCAACGCCTCGGCACACGTTATGACCAATGTCTCGTGCAAGAGCTTGAGGCGCGACGCGACTGTGAGCTTACTGTTGCCCACTATGGCGATCACGTTGTCGTAAAGGCCTTGCGCCGTCAGTCTTGCCTTGTCTTGCTTTTCTCCCATTCTATGAGTTTTCTTTTCAAGTCGCTTCCCCAGTGATATTCACCGATCGTACCATCGGAATGGATGACGCGGTGACACGGAATGAGCATCGCCACGGGGTTTTGCGCTATTGCCGTGGCAACGGCCCTCACCGCCTTGGGTTCGCCTATCCGCTCAGCCACCTCCTGATAGCTCACAGTGGTGCCGAAAGGAATCTTGCGCAGCTCAGCCCACACCTTCAGTTGGAATTCGGTGCCTTTCACGTCGAGCTTCACGGGATGGTCCAGACCCTCGAAGATGACGCGCTCCACCGTATCGGCCATGATGTTGCTTTGCGTTGTGGGCGTGTATTGGCCCCAACGGCTCGCCAAATCGTGGATGGTCTCCAGCCGGTTGTATTCAAGAAACTGCAAGTCGCAAATGCCGTCCCATGTGCGCGCCACGATGATGCTGCCGAAAGGGCTTTCGGCAAACCCAAACTCTATCTTGTTGCTTATTGCCATAATAGAAAATCTAAATTCATTTCATTAATCTCTCCACCCATTCATTAAACAATGGGCATTTCTCTCGAATTGTCTTCAGGCCAATATCCATTGCCACGCAATTACCAAATATCACCTTATTATAATCAGGAATGGCTTCTATCAAACGCTTCGATGGAGCCGTCGTTGGACTGTTGTTTATCATCTCGGGATTCTCGAAAGCCTCGGCAGCATTTAGCAATGCCTCATAATTGATTTCGCTTTGATCGAAGCTATTCAAAAAAGCACTGACATCGCTAAACAGCAGCCCCTCAAACTCATGGAGCTGAATGTATGGAATGAAGCGATAGCGATATTGCTCAGGAATATCCTCTGCCATCTTGTCCAGCAAGAAATGAATACGCTCAGCCTTGTCTGCTATACGGCTGGCCTCTTCCCAGCCAGGGAAAGCAAACTGTTCCTTGATACCATAATAATCCACCAACATGCTGACATATGCTTCTCCCTCTTGAAGATGCATCAAGATTTGCCTCTTGATAGCCTCCCATGGCACAATGCCGCCATGAGAATGTTTAATTAGCGGAGCCTCTACATAAACTTCATGTTTCAACAACTCCTCGCTTAACACTTCCAAACAGAACTCTTGTTCGGTAGGTCCTTCACAAATAACAATCACCCGTTTCATCGTGGCTGACCTCCTTTCAAGATATTTTGTTTCCACAAATCACCAAGCGTATATTCATCCAGCCATCGTTCCAGGTCTTCACGATTTAAGCGCTCAATGTTAGTGCCCTCTTCATTCTGATTGACTGTCAGCACATCCTCTGGCTCGAAATTACTGATAAGTTCAGCACTCTGAGTGGCAACGATAACTTGCGTGCCCTTTTGCGCTGCCATCTTTATCAAACCCGACAATTTCTCTATAGCTACAGGATGCAAGCCCAGTTCAGGCTCGTCGATAATGATGACCCGTGGCAACCAGGGTTGCATAAAGAGAACGGCCAAGGCTACAAAACGGATAGTGCCATCCGACAAGTCTGTAGGTCCGTATATCATGGAACTGTACTTGTCCTGCCATTGCAAGCGAACCATATCCGCCTCGGTTGGCTGGAAATAAAAGTCAGAAAAATACGGTGCCACGCTCTGAATCACACGAATGATACGCCTATAGGCCATAGGCTTTTCTCGCTGGATGCGATAGAGGATGGCCGCCAAGTTCTCGCCATGCTCATACATACGATAAGCATCGTTCACGATATGGCTGTCGGCAGTGAACGGAGAACGGCGACCTGTGTCATGAAAGTGGAACTTGCGAATCTGGGAGACATACTCATTGAGATAATCTCCAGACCTTGTTCCAACAAACTCTTTCAACTTTGACTCATCAGTATACTGGTTGATACTTACGCTCTCAAAAGCCGCTGGTGTCTTGTCATAGCCAATGGTTTCCTGCTGTATCATCAACTTTCCATCGGATTCCATCAAATCCAACTGATAGAAATTCTTATCTTGCTTCAGTTCCAAGCTAATATTATCAGTAACTTTTCTTCCTTGATAGAGCAACTTGTCTACTCCACCAACCTGGGCGACATACGCCCCCAACCTCTTCTCATAGACATTGCCCAACATCTCGAAAAGAGACAAGAAGTTACTCTTGCCCGCGCCATTGGCGCCAATCAAGAGATTGATTGGGTGCAGCTGAACTTCCAACTCTTTGAAAGACTTATATCCTAATATTCTTATCGAGTCCATAACTATTTATTTTTTCCCCTTTTTTCTTTCTCTTTCCGCAAATCATCAAGTAATTTACCTTTATACGAAAAATACTTGGCCCCCTGATAAGCTCCGGAAGGTGTTTGCTTTTCTATAGGTAAAAAAGTTCCAACAAATGGAGATAACTTGTAAATTCGTTCTTCATATTCAATAGTATCATCACTAGCTACTTTTACTTCTATTCCAGTTGGTACAAATGTAACCAATTCACCTATTTTTACACCAATCATGCTAAACTTGAAACGTGGTTTCTTGTGAGATTTTTCTTTTTTCAAGATTGGTATTGTTTCACTGGCAATCTTTGGCTTGTTGTCTTCATATTCCGTAACTACTGCATCATCTATTGTCTGTGCAATATCCTTGAAAATATCTAATGCTATTTGTGGCGCGACATTAAAAAACTCGCGATTTTGACGAATACGCAAATCCGTTAAACGGTCAATCGTCTTATGCACCAACTTCTCCACCTCATTATACTTTGCAGTTTTCATCGTTGCAAAGATTTCAAAAGGAAGAGGCACAGCTGTATTATCCAGTTCCTTTGAACGAACATCTACTGGTCGTGAACTCTTACCTATCTTAACCCAATCCTCACGAAAGCTAGGATTGGTAAGGATATAAACATAACCTATATTGTCATTGCTCATAGTGCTTGTTTTTTCAATACTAATATCTCTTTTATGATATTCCAAATCGTATCTTATTGCAAATTTACAATAATTTTCGGATAGGCATCATAAACATGACCAAACGAAATAAATATCTTCGCCAAAATGTTGTGGTTGTTGTATTTTTATCTAATTTTGCCACGGTATTTTCTTACCATATATATTAAAATGTTGTATGTGCGATTATGTCCATGCGTGTGATCATATTCATGGTTAGGGCTTGCCTTCTGCCATTGCTTGCCGTCGTCTTGCTCGCCTCCTGTGGGCGAGAAGAGCCGAAGCGGTCTGTCTATTATTGGCAGACCACGCTGCGAGTGGATGCCGCCGAGCGTGCCTTTCTTGCCCGCAATGGTGTGGGGAAGGTTTATTGCCGCTATTTCGACGTGGTGCCTGGCGACGACGGGCCGCAACCCAACGCCACCATAGCCTTTGAGGGCGCTTTCCCCAAGACGGTGGATGTGGTGCCCGTGGTGTTTATCGTCAACGACTGCATGAGGCAACCTCACGACGGGCTGGCGGAGAAAATAGCAAAGCGCGTGGCCCAGATGAACATTACCAACGACCTGCCCGCTGCCAAGGAGTTGCAGATAGACTGCGACTGGACCATGACAACGCGGAGAGCCTTCTTCGCCTTCCTTGAAAGGCTCCGCGCGCTATGCCACGACCGAGGCATGAAGCTGTCGGTCACCATACGCCTGCACCAGCTGTCGCAGCCCGCGCCTCCAGCCGACCACGGCGTGCTGATGATGTACAACACGGGCGACGTGACCAAGCTCGCCGTGCACAAGCCCATCCTTGACATCAAGGACGTGATGCCTTATACGCGTTATCTTCGTGGCTATGGCATGACTCTCTCCTCGGCTTATCCGCTCTTCACCTGGCGCGTGCTCTTCCGCGGCGGCAAATACGTAGGCATAATGCATGGCGACGACGACCTGCCCGTGTTGCCGGGCGACAGCATAGCCCTTAGGCAGCCGGAACTTGACGACATACTCAAGGCGAAAAAGGCGGTGGGCGACGCGAGGAGCGACGCCAACAGCGAGATCATACTCTATGACTTGAACGATAAGAACATTAAACGATTTACCAATGAAAACTTTAAGGAAATTTACAAGTAGCTTGACTATAATGTTGCTTGCCGCCACCACCGCCCACGCATGCGGATCGGAAGGGCCTCGACACAACAACTACCTCTTCTCCGTGTTCAACAGATCGCTCATGAGCGACCGTTTCACCGATGCCACCGAGAAGTTCTGGCAGCGCTATGTCGGCAATGCCGACTTGCCATCTTACAGATGGGGAGGTCGTGACGAGGTGATGAGCAAGGCCAAGAAGCAGAAAGACACGGAGATGATGACCTACTGCCGCCGGTTGGACAGCTATCTCGACAATTGCGTCATCTTCAACGCATGGGAATATCCTACGAAGCAGCAGCTGGCACGCCGCACGTCGACGCTCACCAACCTGTTGCAGGCATCGAAGACTTATCAAGGCAAGCGTCTCCGCCCCCAATACAACCTCATGCGCATGCGCGCCCTTCTCGGGCTGAAGCGTTACCAAGAAGGCGTGAACTTCTGGAACACCACTGGCAAGCGGATGCAGCCAAGCGTGTATCGCGACATGGTGCGCAACATCTATGCCGGATGCCTTTGGCGACTTGGCAAGAAGAGCCTGGCGATAGAGACCTATGCCGAGCAAGAAGACTACCAGAGCCTGAAATATTGCGTGCGAGGCTATCGCAACCTCGCTGGCATACGGAAGGTGTATGCCAATAACCCTAAATCGGCCACGCTCACCTACCTCGTGCAGGACTTCGTGAACAACGTGCAGGAGACGATGGACGTGTACGACGAGAGCCGCATGGCCACTGGTGAGATGACAAAGAGCGAGCTCGACGAGTGGATGAAGGAAATAGACGCCAAGAACATCACCACGGCTGAGGCCAATAGTTTCATCACGTTCGCCAAGGGAGTGGTGGCGGAAGGCAAGACCAACGTCCCATGCCTTTGGCAGACGGCGATAGGCTGCATAGAACACCAGCTGGGACTCTACGACAAGGCGAAGGCCGATCTCGATAATGCCATGTCGCTCGCCGGCACGCAGAGGATGAAGGACAACGCGCGCGCCATCTACGCCGCCAACTCCATCTTCGCCGAGAAACACCATGACGCGTCTTTCGACAAGTGGCTGGCAGGGGAGATGAAATGGCTCGATGCCAAGTCGGCGGAGGAGCGCAAGAACGACACGCTCTACGATGCCGACCACTATCGCGACGTGCAAGAGCGCATGGTCTACAATGGGCTCGTGCCTATGCTCACCAGCGAGGGACGCACCAATGCCGCCCTCGTGTTGCTGAGCGGCATGAACGACAACGATTGTTCACCGCAGTGGTTTTACAGTGGCATCTATTTCAACGCGCTCAACGACGCTAAGATAGACGACCTCAAGGCTTACGCCCAATATCTTGGCAAGCAACCATCCGACTCACTTGAGAGCTGGGCGTGGCAGCGCGCCTACCGCGACGCCAATTTCTACAACGACCTCATTGGCACGAGGCTCCTCGCCCAGGCGCGCTTTGCCGACGCCATACCCTTCCTTGAGAAGGTGAGCGTGGACTTCCTCAACATCCAAAACATAGCGCCTTACGCGGCGCAACGCAGCTATGCCAAGGAACGTTGGATGGGCAAGCAGCCCGTATCGCTGCCCGAATGTCTGGCGGAGGAGCAACAGGCAACATTGCCTAAGCTTACGGAGAACAAGAAGTTGCGCTATTGCCGCGACATGCTGAGCCTCACGAGTCAGTACTCGCTCATGAAGCCTTCGGAGGAACGCTTGCGCAAGGCGTATGAGCTTGCCTCGATGTGGTATCAGGGCAGTCATGAGGGCGATTGCTGGTGGTTGAAACAGTATGGCGTGAGCGTCGTGCAAGACAGTGCCATGGTGGGCACTGCCGATTTCATCGCCAAGGCTGCGACCCTGCTCGACGAGAGCGCGCAAAGCACCGACTTCCAGCTCAAGGAGAAGAGTCTGTATGCCCTCGCCTTCATGCATAGTGGTGGCCTTTGGTTCTTTGAGGGATGGGATGATGCCTCACAGCAGTTTTACGACATCAACAACATCAAGACCCAGCCCGAGACAAGGCAATACAAGGCCATGAAGACCTTGGCGGCATTCTATGCCGACAATGCCTCGCGTGTGGACGGCTTCGTGTCGAGGTGCGACATGCTCAGGCGTTTCCGCGCCGCCAGCTCGCGTTAGTTTTGCGCTTTGCCCACGGACGTGAGCCAATGCCGTGACAGACCGCTATAAAATATATTGTCGTTTATAAACGATAAATACGAAAAGATCGCACTTGTAATAATGCAAGTGCGATCTTTTTGTTCTTACCATGATAACTAGCTTGCCGTGCTTTTGTTTTTATTAAATCCTCAAAAAAAGTTGCACGTTTAATTACTTTGTATTACATTTGCGGAAAAAAGGATTATGAACACTTCAACAGTAATATCATCTAAGCAGTCGGTGTCGTTTCGCTGGAATGCCGACCTCGTGAACCATCTTAAAGAGATGGCTAAGCGGCAAAATCGTAGCCTGAGTAATTTCACGGAAACTATCCTCTCAAAGTTTATGGAAGAAACGGAGGAGCCCAACGAGGCAACGAAAGCTGCTTACGATGAGGCTACGTCTGGTAAGGAACTTGAGACGTTGGACATGAAGAACTTTAGGGAATTCGTCAAGTCGTTGTGAACATGATGGAGCTGAAATTAACAACGCAGTTTAAGAAGGATCTGAAAAGATACAAGCATGATGAAGATTTGCTGAAAGCTCTGGAAGTCGTTCTCAACCATTTGGCGCAAAATGGCATAGTGCCTCAGGAGTATTTTCCGCACACGCTTTCTGGCGATTACAAGGAATGCATGGAGTGTCATGTATTAAATGATTTCCTGTTGATATGGATCGACAAGACTAAACCGTTGATAAAACTGCTTAGGCTTGGCTCGCACTCGGAACTCTACGGCAAAGGGAGGAAAAAATGAGATAATGTCACGTTGTGAATAGCCTTTTTACTAATACGTTTTTTTAAATAGATTTTGTTGAATCTGCTGATAAATCATGAAGGATTTGCCAACTTGCCTAACGCATACTGTTTAAATAGCGTATCCTATCATTGCCAAGTGCGGATTTTTTGCTAACTTTGCCCACAGAAAGCAACAAATCAATTATGGGAAAAGTAATACTCACTGGCGACCGTCCCACAGGCCGCCTCCATCTCGGACACTATGTGGGAAGCCTTCGTCGCCGCGTGGAACTTCAAAACAAGGGCGATTATGACCGTATGTTCGTCTTCATGGCCGACGTGCAGGCCCTTACCGACAACGCGTCCAACCCCGACAAGATACGCGACAACATAGTCAACGTGGCGCTCGACTATCTCTCAGCAGGTCTCGACCCCACGAAGTGTACGCTCTACGTGCAGAGCCGCATTCCGGAGCTTGCCGAGCTGACGACGTATCTCATGAACATCGTCTCCGTGAGCCGCGTGCAGCGCAACCCCACGGTGAAGACTGAGGTCAAACTCCGTGGCTTCGAGAACGACTCCATTCCTTTGGGCTTCTTCTGCTACCCCGTGTCGCAGGCCGCCGACATAGCCGCTTTCAAGGCTACTACCGTGCCCGCCGGCGAGGACCAGGAGCCTATGCTGGAGCTGACGCGTGAGCTCGTGAACCGTTTCAACAACACTTACGCCCCCGTGCTCGTGGAGCCAAAGATCATGCTCCCGGAGAACGCCACGGCGCGCCGCTTGCCCGGCACTGACGGCAAGGAGAAGATGTCAAAGAGCCTTGGCAACTGCATCTACCTCTCTGATGACGCTGACATCGTGTGGAAGCAGGTGAAGGCGATGTATACCGATCCGACCCATCTCAACGTCTCAGATCCGGGCCACGTGGAGGGCAACGCCGTGTTCACTTATCTCGACGCTTTCGCCACCGACCAAGACTTCGCCGACTTCTGGCCGGAGTTCAGCAACCTCGACGAGCTGAAGGCCGCTTACCAGCATGGCGGCATTGGCGACATGAAGTGCAAGAAGATGCTCAACAATGTCATCAACCGCATGCTCGACCCCATCAGGGCTCGTCGTGCCGAGTATGAGAAAGACATCCCCGAGATTTTCAACATCCTCAAGAAAGGCTCCGACGCGGCTCGCGAGGTGGCGGCACAGACCATGGACGAGGTGCGCAAGGCCATGCGCATAGACTATTTCGAGGACGAGGAACTGATAAAAGAGCAAACGAGGAAGTTCAGTGGAAAATAATCACGACTATGAGGTGATGGCCCCTGTGGGCAGCCGCGACTCGCTCGCCGCGGCTATCCAGGCAGGTGCCGACTCCGTGTATTTCGGGGTGGGGCAGCTCAACATGCGCTCCCACTCGGCAAACCATTTCGACCTCAACGACCTCGACTATATAGTGGCGACTTGCCGTGAGCGTGACATAAAGACCTATCTCACGGTTAACACCATCATCTACGACGAGGACGTGGAGACCATGCACACCATCGTGGATGCCGCGGTGAAGGCTGGGGTGTCGGCGGTGATAGCCTCCGACGTGGCGGTTATGACCTATTGCCGCGCGAAGGGCATGGAGGTGCACCTGTCAACTCAACTCAACATAAGCAACGTGGAGGCGCTGGAGTTCTACTCGCGCTTTGCCGACGTGAGCGTGCTGGCGCGTGAGCTCAACATGAAGCAGGTGGGGCATATCCACGACGAGATTCTCAGGCGTGGCATCTGCGGACCATCGGGCAAGCCGGTGAGGATAGAGATGTTTTGCCATGGAGCCCTTTGCATGGCAGTGTCGGGCAAGTGCTACATGAGTCTGCATGCCGTCAACCGGTCGGCCAACCGCGGGCAGTGCGTGCAGATATGCCGACGCAGCTACACCGTGACCGACAACGAGACTGCCAACCAGCTTGAGATAGACAACAAATACATAATGAGCCCCAAGGACCTCAAGACGATACGCTTCATCGACAAGATGATGGAGGCGGGCGTGAGAGTGTTCAAGATAGAGGGGCGTGCCCGTGGGCCAGAATACGTGTACACCGTGGTGAGCTGCTACAAGGAAGCCATCAGGAGCGTGCTCGACGGCACGTTCACCGAGGAGAAGAAGGCGGCATGGGACGAGAGGCTCGCCACCGTGTTCAACCGCGGTTTCTGGGACGGCTACTACCAAGGGCAGACCATGGGAGAGTGGAACGACCAATACGGCTCTCTCGCCACCGAGAAGAAAACGCTCGTGGGCATGGTGAACAAGTATTTCAGCAAGCTCAGTGTGGGCGAGATAGCGGTGCAGGCGAGCACGTTCAAGAAAGGCGACCGTCTGCTCATCACCGGCCCAACGACCGGCGCCATGTATCTTGACGCCACGGAGATTCACGATGACAACGGCCCAATAGAGGAGACCGTGCAACACACCTACGTGTCGGTGCCCGTGCCTGGTAAGGTGAGGCCCCACGACAAGGTTTTCAGAATAGACAAAGCATGAAGACGATAAACGAATTGCAAGACGAGGTCGTGGCGGAGTTTTCCGACTTCGACGACTGGATGGACAAATACCAGATGCTCATAGACTTGGGCAACGACCTCGACACCTTGAACGACAAGTATAAGACGGAGCAGAACCTCATTGACGGTTGCCAGAGCCGCGTGTGGCTGCAATGCGACAACGTGGACGGCAAGCTCATGTTCTCTGCCGACAGCGACGCGTTGATAGTGAAAGGCATTGTGGCGCTGCTCATACAGGTGCTCAGCGGACACACGCCGAAGGAGATTCTCGATGCCGACCTTTATTTCATCGAGAAGATAGGGCTTCGCGAGCATCTCTCGCCCACGCGCAGCAACGGACTGCTCGCCATGGTGAAGCAGATAAAGGCGTACGCCCTTGCATATGACGCCAAGGAGCATGAGAAAGCTTAAGACCATAGAGATGCACCGCCTGAGCGTGGACGAGTTTAAGGCAGCGGAGAAGTTGCCGCTCATCGTCGTACTCGACAACGTGCGCTCTTTGTACAACGTGGGCAGCGTGTTCCGCTCAGCCGACGCTTTCCGCGTGGAGGCGGTGTGGTTGTGCGGCGTGACAGGCTGTCCGCCAAATGCGGAGATTCACAAGACCGCGCTCGGTGGAGAGGACAGTGTGGACTGGAAATACTTCAAGGACACCGAGGATGCCGTGAGGGAACTTCACGAGAGAGGTTATTTCGTGTGGAGCGTTGAGCAAGTGGAAGGCTCGACAAAGCTCCAAGACCTGCAGGTGGGCAATGATGCCGCTTGCGCCGTGATACTCGGCAACGAGGTCAAGGGCGTGCAACAAAGTGTGGTAAACATGAGCGACGGTTGTCTGGAGATTCCACAGTTTGGCACCAAGCACAGCCTGAACGTGAGCACCACGGCGGGAATCGTCGTTTGGGAGTTCGCAAGACAATTAATAAAATGAGTAGATAAGATGTTTGACATTTGCAGCATAGGCCATATCACGCGCGACAAGATTGTCACGCCCGATAATACCGTTTACATGGCAGGCGGCACGTCGTTTTACATGACTTATGGCATGAGCCATTTGCCTCGCAAGGTGAGCTATCAGCTCGTGACGAAGGTGGGCGAGGAAAGCAAGGACGACCTGGACAAGATAAAGTCGCTGGGTTTCGACACCGTGTGTTATCCCAGCAGGCATACCGTGTTTTTCGAGAATATTTATGGCAAAGACAGCAACGACCGCACGCAACGCGTGAGGTCAAAGGCCGACGCCTTCACCGTTGACGACGTGAAGCCATTGGAGGCCAAGGTGTTTCACCTTGGCTCATTGCTCGCCGACGACTTCTCGCCCGAGGTGGTGGAAGCCCTCGCCGAGAAAGGCACCGTCTCCATCGACGCCCAAGGCTACCTGAGAGAGGTGGTGGGCGAAGAGGTGAGGCCAGTGGAGTGGAAGGACATGAAACACGTGCTCCGCTACACAGGCATACTGAAGCTCAACGAGAGTGAGATGCAGACCATCGTGGGGAGCAACGACCCATACGAGGTGGGCAAGAAGCTCGCGGCTTGTGGCGTTGGCGAGGTGGTGATAACCCTTGGCAGCTATGGCTCGGTAATTTTCGCTGAAGGCAAGGCGCATGACATTCCCGCTTACAAGCCAAAGAAACTCGTAGACGCGACAGGTTGTGGCGACACATATTCCACGGGATATCTTTGGTGCAGGGCCCAGGGCATGAGCATTGATGAGGCAGGAAGGTTCGCGGCGGCAATGTGCTCGAAAAAGCTGGAGCATTCGGGGCCCTTTGATGGCACGATAAACGATATAGAACAGTTGATAGGTTAAGCGAGAGGAAATGAACACTGAAAGGACAAGAGGCAAGTCGATATACCGAAGCATTCGCGATTATGCCATTATAGCCATAGCGATGATCATGGGCGTGATAGGCTTGAACCTTTTTCTCGTGCCCAACGAGATAACCATGGGAGGCACCATGGGTATAGCGGAAATAGTATATTGGGGAACAGGCATTCCCACCCAATACACCTATTTCGCGATCAACGCCGCATTGCTGGTATCCGCCTTGAAAGTGCTGGGGTGGCACTTTTGCGTAAAGACAATATATGCCGTGGTGGTGTTCACCGTGGGATCTTCTGTCTTCCAATGGCTTGGCTTCACCAATGCTCACCTCCTTGCCGACCAGAAGTTCATGGCGTGCATCGTGGGTGGCGTGTTCATGGGCACGAGCGTGGGCCTTGGGCTCTCAGCTGGCGGCAGCACGGGAGGCTCCGACGTGGTGGCGGCAATGATTCATAAATACCGCGACGTGTCGTTGGGGCATATCATCCTTTTTTGCGACCTTGCCATCATCACGTCGAGTTATGTGGTGTTGCACGATTGGGAGAAAGTGCTCTATGGCTACGTGTTGCTCTTCATCGTCTCTTTCTGCGTTGATTATGTCGTAAACTCGCTGCGCCGCTCGGTACAGTTCCTTATCATATCCAAGAAATGGGAAGAGATAGGCGAGGCGATAAACAAGATCGCCGACAGGGGCTGCTCCACGCTCAACGGCAACGGGTTCTATTCCAAGCGTGATATAAAGGTGATATTCTGTATAGCCAAGAAGAGCGAGTCGTCGATGATCTTCGACCTCGTTGACGAGATAGACCCCGACGCTTTCGTGGCCCAAAGTGCCGTCATCGGTGTCTACGGCCAAGGTTTTGACCGCGTGAGAGTGAGGAAGAAAATAAGCCTGGAGGAGATTAAAAAGGAGATAAAGGCGTGAATAATGTGTCGTCTCCCATTTATTCAGTAATTTTGCATCAGCAATAACAAATTTGATATAAACGTTTATATAAGATATGGCATTAAAATGTGGTATCGTGGGATTGCCCAACGTGGGTAAGTCCACGCTTTTCAACTGCCTGTCGAGCGCTAAGGCTCAGGCAGCCAATTTCCCTTTCTGTACGATAGAGCCAAACCTCGGTGTGATTACCGTGCCCGATGAGCGACTCACCAAACTCGCGGAGATTGTGCATCCGGGACGCATAGTGCCAGCCACGTGTGAGATTGTGGACATCGCCGGACTGGTGAAGGGCGCGTCGAAAGGTGAGGGCTTGGGCAACAAGTTCCTTGGTAATATTCGCGAGTGTGATGCCATTATCCACGTCATTCGCTGCTTCGATGATGATAACGTGGTGAGAGAGGGAGGCGCTCCCGTGGATCCTGCCGCCGACAAGGATGTGATCGACACTGAACTGCAACTCAAAGACTTGGAGACCATAGAGGGCCAACTGTCAAAGCAGGAGAAGATTGCCGCATCGGGAAACAAGGACGCCAAGGTGCTTGTTGACGTGCTGCACGCCTACAAGGAGGTGCTCGACAAAGGCGAGAACGCCCGTGCCGTGACTTTTGAAACGAAGGAGGAGCAGAAGGCCGCTCACGACCTGTTCCTGCTCACCACAAAGCCTGTGCTCTATGTTTGCAACGTGGATGAGGCAAGTGCGAAGACAGGCAACAAATACAGTAAAATAGTAGAGGAGATTGCCGCAAAGGAGGGAGCTGAGGCCATGGTTATCGCCGCCAAGACAGAAGAGGACATAGCGTCGCTTGACACCTATGAGGAGAAAATGCTTTTCCTCGACGATCTCGGACTGGAGGAGAGTGGCGTTAATCGACTCATAAAGAAGGCATATCACTTGCTCAACCTGCAGACATTCATTACCGCGGGTGAGATGGAGGTAAAGGCTTGGACATTCCATAAGGGATGGAAGGCACCACAGTGTGCAGGCGTGATACACACCGACTTTGAGAAAGGCTTCATCCGCGCTGAGGTCATCAAGTATGCCGACTATATGCAATATGGCTCGGAGACTGCTGTGAAAGAGGCTGGCAAGCTGAACATAGAGGGCAAGGAATATGAGGTGCAAGACGGCGACATCATGCACTTCCGCTTCAATGTTTAAACGGTTACAGCGATGACAGATCTGCTCTACATTGTTTGGAATCCTTCGGAAGTGATATTCCACGTGGGTTCCTTTGGCGTGAGGTGGTATGCTATGTGTTGGCTCATGGGTTTGCTGCTTGGCACGTTGCTCATGGCAAAGCTCTACAAGGATGAGAAGATACCAGACGAGAAGTTTGATCCTCTCTTCATGTATATCTTTGTAAGCGTGCTCATTGGCGCGCGTCTCGGCCATTGCCTTTTCTATCAGCCCGACTATTTCCTGTCGTCGGGCAAGCACGTAGTGGAGATGTTTTTACCAATCCACTACATGACAGACGGCTCATGGAAATTCACTGGCTATGAGGGGCTTGCCTCGCATGGAGGCGTGATAGGAATGATAATAGCTATATTCATATATGCCAAACGCAACAAGATGAACGTGTGGACTGTATTCGACAATATGGGCATCTGCTCGTGTATCACGGCCACGTTCATACGCTTAGGCAATCTCATGAACTCCGAAATCATTGGAAGGGTAACGGATGTGCCATGGGCGTTTATCTTCGAGAAGGTTGACAAGTATCCACGTCACCCGGGACAGTTGTATGAGGCCATAGCCTATGCTTGCTTCTTCTTGATAATCTACGCCATTTACAAGAAGCGTCCAGAGAAGGTCGGCAGCGGGTTCTATGTGGGTCTTTGCTTGACGCTCGTGTTCTCGGCACGCTTCCTGATAGAGTTTGTCAAGGACATCCAAGAGCCTTTCGAGGCAGGCATGGCGCTCGACATGGGACAGATACTTTCCATTCCAATAATCGCCATCGGTGTGGCGTGCATGGTTGGTGGAAAATGGATGAAGAAAATAGGCGCGAAAATAAATGATTGATATTTCCTTTGCTGTTTGGGAAATAATCATTACCTTTGTGCCGCAGTTTTAATGTATTGCATTATAACGGCTTTGATAGTTGCTTGCGCTTGCAAGACAGCTATACATAAAGGGCTCTGATAGTTCAATGGATAGAACGGAGGTTTCCTAAACCTTTGATCTGGGTTCGATTCCCAGTCGGAGTACAAGATAAAAGTTCAACTGCTTTAATAATAACATTTTAGCATTTTATCTTTGCTTGAATTGTACGTGTTTTTCTCAATAAGTCGCTTTCAAGCCTCCTCAACGACAAGCAAAAATCAAAGAATAAGTCAAGACTTAGAGAGAATTGAGTTGTATTCGTTTTCGCCCTGTTTTACCAAACAGTAGCAAAATTTGGTGTGTTTGGAAAATCATCTGAAATCGTGTATAAATCTATTGGGTGGTGAGAATGCATGTCTGGTTTAGTGTTTAGCCTGATGTGCAATTATAAAAAAAGTTCATGCTTGTATAAACAAAAACACGCCAGTACTCATCAACGAGCTCCAGCGTATTTTTATGTTTAACTTAAAATTGATTTCAAACAGATGAATACCTCACGGTATCCATGCGTTTCCGTTAAACAATCTATCAAATCTACCTTAAACCTAATAACTAAAAACCTAAATCTATTACTACTAACCTAAACAATCTATTAACCTTTTGACAGTGCAAAGTTACACTTATTACAATTATATATCAAATAACTTATATGTTTTTTTTGAAAAAAGGCTTGTTAGTTGATATAAATCAATTATCTGTGTGCGAACACATCTGTTTTTTGTAAGTAAAGCTCACTTATTTGTATTATACTGATGATTTTTCAAATCATTTTCTTACCTTTGCTAAACAATATAAATTCGGTTAGATTATGGCAATGAGGGTGTTGATAGTCAATACGAGTGAACGTGAGGGCGGCGCTGCTGTTGCGGCCAACCGTTTGATGGACGCGCTCAACAACAATGGCGTAAAAGCCAAAATGCTCGTTAGGGACAAGGAAACAGACAATATCACCGTTGTTGGCTTGAAAGGTGGACTTCTCCAACGTTTCCATTTCTTGTGGGAACGCTGGTGTGTGTATTATCATTTGTATTTCAAGCGTGAACATCTTTTCGATCTTGACATAGCTAACACAGGATATGACATCACGAAGTTGCCAGAGTTCAAGGAGGCTGACGTGATACACCTTGCTTGGATAAATCAAGGCTTTCTCTCGTTGAAGGTCATAAAGAAGATTATCAATAGCGGCAAGGCTGTCGTGTGGACCATGCACGACTTGTGGCCAGCGACTGGTATTTGCCATTTCACTTCTGGTTGTGAGGCGTATAAGGGTCAATGTCGCAAATGTTTCTACCTTCCTAGGGGAGGACAGGCGATAGATTTGTCCACTCGTGTGTTTAATAAGAAGAAAAAAGTTTATTATAATAGCGGAATCCATTTTGTGGCGTGTAGCAAATGGCTTGGCGGTAGCGCAAGGCAAAGTAGCTTGTTGACAGGCTTGCAACTGTCTGTCATTCCAAACCCTATCGACACTCACGTGTTTTATCCGAAAGACAAGTCTGCCGCCCGACTGCATTCCATGCTTCCTGAAGATAAACGTTTGATTCTTTTCGTTTCTCAGCGGGTTACCGCTGAACGCAAGGGAATGGCTTATTTCATCAAGGCAATCTCACTTCTTGTAGAGCGTTATCCGGAAATGAAGGAAAACACGGCGATAGCCATTCTTGGCGGTCGTGCTGATGAAGTGGTGTCACAGCTTGCCTTGCCATCTTTCCCATTGGGGTATGTCAGAAACGAGCGTCAGTTGGTGGATGTATACAACTCTGCCGACGTGTTCGTCATACCGTCGCTTGATGAGAATCTGCCAAACACGATTATGGAGTCAATGGCTTGTGGCGTGCCCTCGGTTGGATTTAAGGTTGGCGGTATACCGGAGATGATAGACCATCAAAAGAACGGTTATGTAGCCAACTATAAGGATGCTGGTGACCTTGCAGCCGGCATACATTGGGTTTTGGATGAGGCCGACAAGGAAGATTTGAAGAAGCAGTGCGTTCAGAAAGTAATGTCTTGTTATTCGCAACGATCTGTGGCTATGAGATATGTTGAGGTATATAATCAAGCACTTGCCTTCAAGAATTATAAATTGTAATCAATTACGTTCATGATTAAGTTTACGATAATCACCTGTACATATAATGCGGCTTCGGTATTGCAACGTACGCTAAGCAGTGTCTTGAGCCAGAAATATGCCTATATTGAGCATATAATCCTTGATGGCTTGTCGAAGGATGACACTGTGAGGTTGGCAATGGACTACAAGCAGCGTTCTGATAAATCGGATAATGGTCATGAGGTTACGGTCATTTCGGAGAAGGACAGTGGTCTTTATGATGCCATGAACAAGGGCATTCGCCTTGCCACGGGCGAGTATATGATATTCCTTAATGCGGGAGACGTCTTTCCTGAGCCTGAGACATTGGAGACTGTTGCCGCTTCTTTTTGCGACGGAGAGCAGTTGCCTGGTGTGCTTTATGGAGATACAGACATTGTGGCCATGGATGGTCATTTCCTGCGACATCGTCGATTGTGTCCTCCAAAGAAACTCACGTGGAGGTCTTTTCAATGGGGAATGCTTGTTTGTCACCAAGCTTTTTACGCGCGAACCGACCTTGCCAAGGAAACCTTATATAATAATGTGGATTATCGTTTCTCAGCCGATGTTGATTGGTGTATTCGGATAATGAAACTTAGCGCGAAGCGTAATTTGGCATTGCGCAATGTCAACGCGGTGGTGGTGAATTACCTTGACGGTGGTATGACAAATAAAAACCATAAAGCCTCGCTTAAGGAAAGATTCCGTGTCATGGCGAAACATTATGGTTTTGTGCGTACGACCATCTTACACCTTTATTTCGTAATCAGGTCTTTCGTGAGAAAATAGCTTATATGCCTTAACCTTTTATTCGTATTCTTTATTCATGATGTTATCAGATATTAGACATATCTGATAATCATTCCTGCCCTTACCTTTTGGTTCTTGTTTCTGAAACCGTTTAGGCTCATGATCTTTTCAACGCTAACGCCGACTTTCTTGGCGATGGACGCGAGAGTCTCTCCGCTTTGAACCTTATAGTATACACGCTCCGGGGCGTTCATGGCCTCGCGCACATCTTCTGGCGTGTCATCGTTGCTGCGTCCGAGTTCGCCATAAATCATGTCGTGTGTATATCCTCCGTTGCCAATCTTTCCACGTTCGCGTGTTGCCACCTCCGACTCGCTGTCGTATGTTCGCTTATTGAACGTGTAATAGTCGCCTGTTACGTCTTGGTTGCGGAAATCAAAGAAGAGAGCTGGGTTCAAGGCCACTCCACAAAGGCGTGTCTCAAAATGCAAGTGAGAGCCAGTGCTTCGGCCTGTGTTGCCACCGAGGGCGATAGGCTCGCCTGCCCGCACGTTCTCATTTTCAGTTACAAGTTGTTTTGATAGGTGTCCATAAATGGTCTCAAGGCCGTTGGGATGCCTTATGACAATGTAATTACCATAACCGCCGGCCTCATATCTTACGATTCGAACCTTTCCGCTGAAAGCGGCGCGGATGGTGTCGCCTGTATATACTTTAATGTCCAGTCCCTTGTGTTGGCGACCCCATCGTGAGCCGAAGTTGCTAGTCACTACGCGGCTTGGCGTTGGCATACAAAAATGCCGGAGGTTAATGGTGAAAGAGTCGGGAAGTTCTGTGGCACGGTGAGCGTAGGTGTTATCCCATTCGTCACCGTAGAGTTGTGCGGCTGGCGATTGGAAATTTTCGCGTTCTATTACGCTCTTCACTTCTATAGAGTCGAGTTTCTTTGCTCTTCTGTCTATTGGAGCTTGTCTTGCTAATAGGTCTTGTGCCATTGCAGTGCTGGCAGTGAAAACAAAAAACAATAATGCCCCAACTATCTTGATGTTATTTTTTAATGCCATTCAGTGTAATTTCTTTCAGGTTTGCAACGATACAGTAACAAATGTTTCGTTTACAACCACAAAGATATAAAAAAAGAGCCAAAATTGATTTGGCTCAAGTGATTTTTATTGGTTGTTTAACAGAAATTGCGTACAAACGCGATTGTGTTAACATAAGTTAGGGAAATAATTGCCGTTCGTCAACTGATAACGCCCCAATTGACATTCGTGTTTTTCAGTTCTCTCAGATGTTGCCATAAAAGGTCGTATTTGGGTTTTGTACAGTTCGGATCATCGTCCACAATCTTCTTTGCCTCGTTTCTCGCGAGCTGCACAATTTGCCCGTCGCGGGCTATGTTGGCTATCTTCAAGTCGAAAGCCATGCCGCTTTGGGCCGTTCCCTCCAAGTCGCCAGGGCCGCGAAGTTTCAGGTCTGCCTCCGCAATCCTGAATCCGTCGTTGGTTTGGCACATAATGTCGATGCGCTTGCGAGTGTCTTGCGACAATTCGTAGCTTGTCACGAGGATACAGAAACTTTGTTTGGCTCCACGTCCCACACGTCCTCGAAGTTGGTGTAGCTGCGAAAGCCCGAATCTCTGGGCGTCCATTATTACCATTACCGAGGCATTGGGCACGTTTACACCAACCTCTATTACCGTGGTGGCAACGAGGATTTGTGTCTTTCCCTGCACAAACTTCTGCATTTCTGCCTCCTTGTCCTTGGGCTTCATCTGTCCATGAACTTTGCTCATGGAATATTGTGGGAATATTTGCTTCAGCGCCTCGTAACCATCCTCAAGGTTTTTCAAATCCTTCTTCTTTCCCTCCTCAATAACCGGAAAAACGATGTATACCTGTCTTCCCTCATTTATTTGCTTGGCAATGCCTGAGTATAGGGAAGTCATTTGGTTGTTGTACTTGTGGATTGTGACTATGGGCTTTCTGCCGGGTGGCAACTCGTCGATAACGCTCACGTCAAGGTCGCCATACAAAGTCATGGCAAGGGTACGCGGTATGGGGGTTGCGGTCATCACAAGGATGTGAGGTGGCCGTTCGCTCTTCTTCCATAGTTTAGCCCGTTGTGCCACTCCGAAACGGTGTTGTTCGTCTATTACAGCAAGCCCAAGCCTTTTGAAGACCACGGTGTCTTCTATAATCGCATGCGTCCCCACTATGATATTAATAGAACCATTGGCGAGGGCTTCGAGCACGTCGGTCCGCCTCTTTCCTTTCACGATGCCTGTGAGGAGTTCAACCTTGAGGTCCATGCCTTGCAGAAACTCTGTTATGGTATTCAAGTGCTGTTCTGCCAAGATTTCCGTTGGTGCCATTATGCAAGCCTGGAATCCGTTGCCTATGGCTATGAGCATTGCCATGAGTGCGACAAGGGTCTTACCGGATCCCACGTCGCCTTGCAACAGCCTGTTCATCTGAATGCCCGACCTCATGTCTTCGTGAATCTCGTGAACCACTCGTTTCTGGGCATTGGTCAATTCAAAAGGAAGGTTGTTCTTGTAAAAAACGTTGAGCGGGGCACCGACACGCATGAAAGTGAAGCCACGGTATTTGTGGCGTTGCTCTGTGGCGTAGCGCAAGATGTTGAGCTGCACGTAGAACAGTTCCTCGAATTTTAGTCGCTCCTGAGCTTGTTGCACGTCGCGCAGCGACTTTGGGTAGTGTATCTTCCTTAGAGCGTCGTCTCTTGAAATGAGGCGCAGCCTTGTAATCAGCTCTTTCGGCAGCGTCTCGGGAATTGAGCCTTGTGGAATACGAGCCACCAGAGCCTTCGTCATCTTCTCCATGGCTCTCGACGTTATTCCACGGTCTTTCATGGTTTGGGTGGTGATGTAATAGGGTTGCATCCCCATTGTCGAGAGCTGAAGATTGGAGGCTTTCTCCATGTCGGGGTGGGCAAACTGATATCGTCCGTTGTAGGGTTGCGGCTTGCCGAATACTATATATTCAATTCCAGGCTTATAGTTGTCGTAAACCCAGTTTTTGCCACCAAACCACACGAGGTCAACAATGTCGCTCCCGTCAGAGAAATGCGCTACTATGCGTTTCTTGCGCCCTTCCCCGAACTCCTCAAAGCCTTGTATGGCGCCTTTAATCTGAACCAAAGGCATCTCACCGCTCAACTCACGAATGGGATAGACCTTTGACCTGTCCACGTATTTATAAGGGTAATACTCAATCAAGTCGCCCCAAGTCTTGATGTTGAGTTGACTTACCAATATCTCCTTGCGCTTTGGTCCCACGCCAGGGAGATACATGATGTCTTGATTGAAAATATTGTTCAAATGTTGGATTCAACTAATACCTCCGCCACTTTCAGATCGAATGGCGTGGTGATCTTAATGTTTTCCTTGTTTCCTTCCACAGTGTTTATGCTTATTCCGAGACTCTCCACCACAGAGGCGTCATCGGTAAACGTCTTTCTGTCTGGTTGGTTGAAGGCTTGTTTGGCGAGGGAAATGTCGAATACTTGAGGCGTTTGCACTGCCCTGTACAACGAGCGATCCACCGTAAAGGTTCTTGTTGTGCGCGAGTCTACGTGGCGCAAGGTGTCTGTGACAGGCACCACAGGCACTGCGCTATATTCCTCTCTGGCTGTCTCGTAACAACTGTCTATTACCTTGTTTGAGACAAAAGGTCTCACGCCGTCGTGGAAGCCCACCACGCCATCCTCACCCTCGGGGATGAGGGCAAGTCCATTTTTTGAGCTTTCAAAACGCGTGGCTCCACCGTCAGCGACGCGATGGGGAATAGTGAACTTGTGTTTCTCGCACAACGACTGCCATGTGGCTTGTTGGTCCTTGGGCAGCACTATGATGATGCCGAGGGCGTGGTCATAGTCGTAGAAACGTTCTATCGTGTGCATCAGCACAGGCTTGTCGGCAATGGGCAAAAATTGCTTGGGAACGTCAGAGCCCATCCTAGTGCCCTTTCCTCCGGCGACAATGATTATATAGTCCATGTGGAATCCTTGTCTTGTTTGTCTTTAGCTTTAAGCCATAAGATGAGCGTACTGCATCTTCCTTTTTAGATCTTCCACCGCGTCCTTTGGTATGAAGTAGCCTAAGATATGATAGGCGTAGGGCAGGGTGGCGGCAGGACCTTCTCCCGTAGTCACGAGTCCGTCTTCCTCAAAGAGGTTGGCTGTGTATGTGGCGTTGGGCAGATACTTCTCGAACCCAGGCGAGCATGTGGCGCGCTTGCCGTCGAGCACGCCTATCGAGGCGAGAACCATTGGTGCGGCGCAAATGGCAGCTACGCGCTTGCCAGCGTCATATTGGGCTCTCAAAGCCTTGCGCACGCCATCGTGGTCGTTGAGGTTGGTAGAGCCAGGCATGCCTCCAGGAAGCATCAGCAGGTCGGCATCGGTGAAGTCGCCATCCTCAAACACCATGTCCGCCTTGATGGTTACGCCATGCGATGACTCCACAAACTCGTTGCCGGTTACGCTCACCGTTTTCACTTCCACGCCTCCGCGACGCAAGATATCCACAGGAGCCAACGCCTCTATCTCCTCGAAACCGTTGGCCAAAAACTCATAAACCTTTGCCATAATTCTTTTTGATGTTATAGTCTGCTTTATATTAAAAAGATAGTGCAAACCGAATGCAATGAAGCTTGCTCCAAATTGCTGAGGTGCAGCCTATCTTATACAAAGATAGTGCAAACCGAATGCAATGGAGCTTGCTCCAAATTGCTGAGGTGCAGCCTATCTTATACAAAGATACGAGAAAAAAAGCGAGGATAGGTAGCCGTGAGGCGCTTTTAACAAACATTTACCGACTTGCGATAATTATTTTCCTCCTTTTCTCTGGATTAGGAAGATAAAATTAGTATCTTTGTTGCTCTGATAGTTAAAGTGATGCAAGATAAGAGATTGAGTTTCGCCATTTTCGGCAATGAGTATCAAGCGGGAAAAAGCGTTGGGATAGGGCAGGTGTTGTCATCCCTCTACGAGAGCGACGCTGAGATATATGTAGACCGTCCGTTTTACGAGTATCTCTCGCGCGAGCTTAATGTCGATGTCAAGGCTGACGGTGTGTTCGATGGCTACAACTTTGATGTCGACTATGCCATTTCCATTGGAGGCGACGGCACGTTTCTAAAGGTAGCCAATAGGGTGTTGGCCAAAGGAACGCCGGTCATCGGTGTAAACACGGGACGCTTGGGCTTTCTTGCCGAAGTGTTGCCCACGGAGTTTAAGGCGGCGCTAGCCGAGATGTATGACGGCACTTGCAAGATAGAGGAGCACATGGTCATTCAAGTGGATGTCAATTGCAGTGGCCTCACGGACTCTCTTCCCTTGGAAGGCAGTCCTTATGCTCTCAACGATATAGCCATATTGAAGCGCGACAGCGCCTCGATGATAACTGTTCGCGCTTATGTCAACGACGATTTTCTCGTTACCTATCAAGCCGACGGTCTCATCGTCTCCACACCTACTGGTTCCACGGCTTACAGCCTTAGCAATGGTGGCCCTATAATCGTGCCCAACAGTGGCAGCATCTGTCTCACCCCCGTGGCACCACATAGTCTTAACATTCGTCCGATAGTGCTGAACGACACCACCGTCATTCGTCTTGCGGTAGAGAGCCGCAGTCATAATTTCCTTATGGCTGTGGATGGAAGGTCGGAAAAGTTGTATGAGGGCACGGAACTGATAATAAAGAAGGCACCCTATGTCGTCAATGTTGTCAGGTTGCGTTCCAAACGCTATTTTGCCTTGTTGAGGGAAAAACTAATGTGGGGCGCTGACCAACGTGGATAATTGTTGATGGAGGATAATCATGTCGAGGTTTTTCAATAAGGCTTTCAAGTCGCGTGGTTCCAAATACAAGGCCATGGACATTTTCCGTTGGCTTTGGCGTGCCTGGCGTGGCAATCGCTTGCAGGCATGCTTGAATGGAGTCATAGGCTTGTTGTCGGTTGTTGTGTCTCTTGCCCAGGTCGCTGCGGTTCGTCATGCCATCGACGTGGCGAGTGGTGCGGCAGGTGGCAACCTGTATTGGGCGGTAGCGCTCATGGGGTTGTTGATTCTTTGCGACTTCCTGCTCAACATCGGCGGCACATGGGTGCAAAACCTTCTTGGCATACGTGCGCGGAACCGTATGCAGCAACGCATGCTCGATCGCATTCTTCGCTCGCAGTGGCACGGCAAGGAGCATTTCCACTCCGGCGACGTGCTCAACCGTTTGGAGTTTGACGTTGCCAATGTTGTCGACTTCCTCACCCAGACCATTCCAAACACGTTGTCGGTGTTTGCCATGTTTGTTGGCGCTTTTTGCTATCTCTTCGCCATGGACGCTGTGTTGGCGCTCATCACCGTGGCAATCATCCCTGTATTTATCGGGCTCAGCAGAGTCTACGTAAACCGTATGCGCAAGTTGACGAAGGACGTGCGTGCGGAGGATTCACGCGTGCAGAGTGCGCTCCAGGAGACCATACAACACCGCATGCTCATAAAGACTTTGGAAAGCGAGACCATGATGGTGAATCGTTTGGAGCAGACACAAGGCGTATTGAGGCATAAGGTGGTGAAGCGCACGGTTTTTTCCGTCTTCAGCAATACCATCCTGAACATAGGTTTCGCCTTGGGCTATCTTGTGGCTTTTCTTTGGGCTGCCGTGCGTATGTCGGCAAACTCGTTGAGCTTTGGCGGTATGACGGCTTTTCTCCAACTTGTCAATCGCATTCAGAGTCCGGCTCGAAGCTTGACGCGACTTGTGCCGGCGTTTGTCTCTGTGTTCACAGCGGCTGAGCGACTTATGGAACTTGAGGAAAGTCCGCTCGATGAGCAGGGCGAGCCTGTGGCATTGGAAGCACCCTGCGGCATACGGTTGGAGCACGTGGATTATGCTTACGAAGACGGGGAGGACGTACTCCGCGACTTGAGCTTCGACTTCAAGCCAGGCACGTGTACTGCTGTTCTCGGTGAGACGGGTGCTGGAAAGACTACGTTAATACGCCTCATTCTTGGCCTTATAATGCCTAAGAGCGGAAGGGCGGAGATATATTCAAGCGTCAATGATTCCGCGTCTCTTTCTCCTCTCACCCGCTGCAACCTCGCTTATGTGCCGCAAGGCAACACGTTGCTCAGTGGCACGGTGCGCGACAACCTGCGGTTGGGCAAATTCTCGGCAACCGATGAGGAGATGATGCAGGCGTTGCGCATGAGTTGCGCCGAGTTCCTGTTCGATATGCCGGAGGGTCTCGATACAATCTGTGGTGAGCAGGGCAGTGGACTGTCAGAGGGACAGGCGCAACGCATAGCCATAGCCCGCGCCTTGCTCCGTGATTGCCCCGTGCTATTGTTGGATGAGGCTACCTCTGCACTTGATCCTGACACAGAGCGTCAATTGCTTGCAAACATCCTCTCCGACAAGAAGCGCACGGTAATTTTTATCACCCACCGCCTTGCCGTGAAGGATTATTGCGACCTTACGCTCACGATAGAGAAGATATGATGCTTGCTTACTTTTGTTTTTGCCAAGACAGAGGGATGCTACGGAGTTGAAGCACAACAGTTGCCTTGTTTCAGAAAAGATGATGAGTGTGACAATGATTAGATGCCCAGGACATTGCGCACAACCATCCAAATAAGGAACGTGATTATGTAGAACCAGACCAAGAACTTGTTCTCAATGACATTGCCAAGCCACGTCTTGGCTCTGCCGCTCAACATCCATCGTTGTACAACGAAAAGAAACGCGTATGGGCCGGCATAGACCAAAAAATAGTTATAATGCAGAGCCTCTCTCATATGGCCGTGAAGAAGGGCGTATATGGCTCTCTGACCTCCGCAGCCTGGGCACTGGAAGCCTGTAATCATCTTGAAAGGACACTTCGGCATCCATAAATAGTCGATAGGGTTAAAGCAGTAAAGTGCTGCCAACCCTATCAGTATGACCGAAACGACGAAGAGCCGTTGCCGTTTCATCGGATTTACGACAAGGCCTGTACTCCGTAGGCCAGGAAGTAGATGATTTGGCACACCAAGCCGATGCCGATACCAATCAGGCTCCACTTCTTGGCGTCATCAGCCGCCTTTTGCGCGAGTTCATATTGGCGCATGACGAAATATTCGTTTACCTTGGATGCCTTGACGATGCCAACGATACCGAGAGGGAGGCAACAGCAAATGGTTGTGAAAATAGCCAAAGCCATATTGTTGTTTGGCTTTATTGGCGTAGAGTTCATTTCGTCCATATAGATATGTTTTTAATAAAAATATTGCCGTGGGAAATATGTGGCTACATCAATACTTGCGTGAGCAGCTCGTAATTTCTCATTCGTGTCTTGTCCATGATCATGAACATGTCTGCCAGCCACCAGATGTAAAGGCCACCGCAGGTTATTAGCTTGATCACTCCGAGACCAATGTCGCCTACATAGAAACGGTCTACGCCAAGGTAACCAACAATAATACTGAGTATGAGCGAAATAGTGGGGTCTTTCATGTGCATGAGCACTACTTGCACCTCGCTGTAGCTCATGGTAGTGGACTGAAGCATCTCACGAAAAGAGGTAAGGCATGATATAGGCACGCGCTCCCCATACACGGCTACAAGTTGTTCGACCTGTTGTTCGGTGAGTCCGGGCTTTTTCGCTTCATGTATTTGGGAGCCGAAAGAAAAAGTATCGTCCATAATAATGGTTTGTTATAATTGTTTTTACATGGAGTTATCTCTCCTATGGCAAAATTAGCAAAAAAAACGGAAAATCTGCTAAAAGTAGGAGCGTTTTTCAGCCTAAATCTCATCTTCTTGCGAACCGGTACACGTATATGGTATCCTTGAAGCACGATGCGCGATGCTCGGTGCGCATTATTTCCTTGAACGAATACTGCTTGGTGAATGGCTCACGTAGTAATGGCTTGCACTGTGCGGGGACTACTACTACGCCTTTTCGTGGACGGTCCACGTCGAACTGCCGGACACGGTCGCCCAGGTAGAAGTCTATTCCGTAAAGTCTCAGCACGTCGTCGCCCACCTCGCGCTTGTTGATGGTGGTCAGCGCATACACGGGCTCGCCCTTTGCCGCTTGCTCAACTTGAGTCGCCACGGGGCGCAGACTCTGGCAACCCATCACTGTAGGCTTGTAGTATCCGTCAAACGACAGGTATATGAGCATGGTAAGCACTGTTGAGGCAAGTACGGGATGAGCCGTAACGAAGCAAGAGCGACGGCGCGTCAATGTCATAAGTCCGAGGCAAGCTGCTAGAAGAGGCATTACCGCCATGAGAATGTCGCCAAAGTTCATGCTGCCATCGGAGAGGGCGTGAAGCATCTGGATATTTTCCCAAGCGTGCTTGCCGTGGAAGATGCTGTCTGGCACCATGCCTGCCCTCACAACGACGAGAGTCACCGTGAGGAGGAAACCAACAATGGAGAGGAAGCCAATGTAGAAACGTATCGGGAACAGTGAACGCTTGACGAGCCAAATTACGTATTCCACTATCAATACCGCCATGAACGGATAGCATGGCAGAAGGTAGACACCACGCTTGCTTTTTGGTATGCAATAGAAGAATAGAATGAGCAGAAACGATAGCCATGTGAACACTTGTACGGCATCGGCCTTGCGCATGGCTGTCACCATACGGCTCGCCCATGTTGCTTTGCCAGAGGTTTCGTCTTTAGACTGAATGCTATTGGCGAATTTTTTCCAAGGCAAGACGAAGAGCGAAAGCAGCAGTGGCAGTGTCCATGGAAGCCAGCCCGTAATGAGCATCAAGATGTTGTAAGGCCAGGGGTTGTCATGTGTCACGGCTTTCATCTTGCCGAGAAAACGCCCTACATTCTCATCCATAACGAGTGCCATGAACTGGTCGCCACCTTGACGGTAAGCTGCCCAATACCAAAGGATGGGCAACACGGAGGCAAGCATGGCTGACAGGAATAGCTTGTATGTAGTCTTCCAAATGATTTTGCCGCAGAGCTTTCCTTGTTGCCAAGCAGTGAAGAGCATGAACACGAACATCACGAAGCAAGGCAGGACTATGCCCACGGGACCTTTGGTCAGCGTGGCACCGCTCATGCATAGCACGGCCATCCACGGAAGTTGTCGGCAGCCTTTCTCCCACCATTTATATAATGCATAGAGCGCGCATACGGTGAACATTGTCAGCACCATGTCCACGCGGCAGTTGGTTCCGGCACGATGCACTTCAAAAGCCGTAAGGGTGATTGTCGCGGCAAGCAGGCTGACGTTGTTGTTCTTGCGCTTGGCATAGAACGATGCTCCAACGCATAGCATGATGATGAGTGCCAGCGCGGAAGGCAGGCGCGACGTGAACTCGCTCACGTGCCCTGTGACGAGTGAGAAGGCCGCGATGCACCATTGAAAGAAAGGTGGCTTGTAGGGTATGTCGAAGCCGTTGTTGATGGGCAATATCCAATTGTGCTGACTAAGCATCGATACCGCTACCACTGCCTCACGAGGCTCGCCCTTGGTAGTGAAGTCTGTGTTGCCGAGAAATGGGAGAAGCGTGAGGGCGGAGATTATGATTACCGACCAGAATACGAAACGGTTGCTCTTGTCATTCATCTTTATTCGCAGTTGCATTTATATTCGTGCAAAATTACGGTTTTTTCCATATAATTCACCTCTTTGAACTAAATATGTATTAATTTTGTAATATGAAACGTTTTGTAAGGTCAGTGCTGTGGCTTGCGAGTATACAGGTCATGGCCTTGTTGTTTTTTTCTCTTTTCCGACTTGTGGAGTTCACAGCCCTCCATGCCCAGATAACGCATCCCGACGTGAGTGCCCTTGGAGCTTTCGTTCGTGGTGTTTGGTTCGACAACGTCATAGCTTGCTACATCATGGCTCTGCCACTTGTCGTGGTTCTGATAACCGCCATGTTTGGTTGGAGCCACCATCGGTTTCGTCGTGGGGTGACGGTTTATTTCGCGGTGTTCTATGCCATAGCCTTCATGCCCTCAGCCGCCAACACTCCTTATTTTGCCTATTTCTTCAAGAACATCAACTCGAGCATTTTCGGATGGTTCGGCTATACTGCCACAACCGCTGGCATGCTCGTGCAGGAAAAGAGTTGGTGGTTTTATATAGCTCTGTATCTGTTGGTTACAGTGGTGTTTGTTTGGGCGCTGATTCGTGTGGAGCGTGTTTATTCACGGTCGTTGGAAAGTGCTCCTGAAGATCGTTGCCCCAGGTTTTATGTGTTTGGCTCTGTTGTGTCGGTGTTGCTTGTTGCCCTTTGCGTCTTTGGCATACGTGGCAGACGGGGCTACAACCCAATCAAGATTAGCGAGGCATACTATTGTGATGACCCTTTCCTTAACCAACTTGGCATAAACCCTGCCTTCAACCTTCTGACGTCGGTACTCGACGACATGAAGCCCGAGAACAAGAATTTGCGGCTTATCCCTTCAGCCTACGCGGTGGCTTACACTCGACAATGGCTTGGCATCACGGGAAAAGCCGACAGCGCCGACGTGTTGCGGCGGTTCGTGGTGAACGATACGGCAAGAAAGGAACCTTTGGAGAAGCCTAATGTCGTGGTCATATTGATGGAGTCGATGTCTGGGTCGCTACTTCGGGAGTTTGGTCAACAACAGCCCCTCACGCCAACGCTCGACTCACTTTATCAGTGCTCGCTTGCCTTTACTAACTTCTATAGCGCCGGAATACACACCAATCACGGCATGACGGCAACGTTGTACAGTTTCCCGGCGTTGATGTTCCGCAACCTCATGAAAGGCACGGTGACACCGCACCGTGAAGGTTTGCCTACAGTGCTGAAAGGCCTTGGGTATGAAAATATGTTCTTCATGACCCACGAGGCGCAATATGACAACATGAAGGCGTTTTTCGCGACCAATGGTTACGACGATATCTATTCCCAAGAGAATTATCCCAAGAGTGAGGTGGTAAACAGTTTTGGGGTGAGCGACCATTTTGAGTTTGGTTACGCCCTTGGCAAAATAACAGAGAAAGCCAAGAGCCACAAGCCTTTCCTCGCTACGATTCTCACCATAAGCAACCATCCGCCTTATATTGTCCCCACGTGGTTCAAGCCACGCACGAAAGACGATGAAACGCGGATAGTGGAGTATGCTGATTGGTGCGTTGGTGATTTCTTGCGGAAGGCTGCAAAGGAGCCCTGGTTCAAGAACACGATTTTCGTGATTCAGGCCGACCATGGCAAGATGGTTGGTCAAAGCGATGCCGAACTGCCCGTGAGCTACAACCACATACCGCTGATAATATTCGGCAAGGGTGTCAAGCCAATGAAATATGATGGATTGGGCATGCAGGTGGACGTGATGCCGACACTTCTTGGGCTGATGGGAGTGAACTATAGTTATGACGGTTTTGGTGTAGACCTGCTCAAGCGCAAGCGCGACATGGTGTTCTATTCGGCCGACAACCAGATAGTGGCGCGCGACTCTGCCCATTGTTTCGTTTACAATCCACGCATGGGCAAGGCTTCCTGTTACGATGCGCTCCCGGGATGGAAACTCAGGGAAACACGCAACAGTGCAGCCTTCAATCCTTTGCGTCGCTATGTCTTCAGTATGGAGCAAACGGCGCAATTCATGCTCGACAGGCAGAAAATGCAATGAAACAAAATGCCCATTGGCGCGCTTTGTGTGCGAGTGCCAATGGGCTATTTTTTTGGATAGATGAATAAAAGCGTCAGGCCCTTTCTTGCACGAAGTATCTTGGCCGTTGCTTTACCTCCACATATATCTTTCCTATATATATGCCCGTAACGCCCATGGCGGTAGTTATGATGCCGCCTATGAACCAAAGCGACACGAGGAGTGAGGTCCAGCCTTCTATTGTGTTGCCTTCGATGTGCCTTATTATGCCAAACACTATCATGACAAGTGATACTAATGTCATGGCGAGTCCGGTGAAGGTGATAAACTTCAGTGGCGCTATGGAGAAGGATGTGATGCCGTCGATGCTGAACGAGAGCATCTTCTTCAATGGGTATTTCGACTCACCCAACGTGCGTGCGCGGCGGTCGTAATACACGTAACCCTCCTGGAAGCCAAGTCGCCTCACGATGCCGCGCAAGAAGAGGTTGCGCTCGGGATATTGCATCAGGGCTTCCACGGCGCGGCGGCTCATCATGCGGAAATCGGCATGGTTGTACACGATCTCGGAGTCCATGCTCTTCATCAGCTTGTAAAACGACTGGGCAGTGAAGCGTTTGAACCATGTGTCGGTCTCCCTTTTCTTCCTCACTCCGTACACTATGTCCTTTCCGTCGTTTATCTGTTTTGCCATATCGACGATGGCCGTCTCGTCGTCTTGCAAGTCTGCGTCGATAGATGCCACGGCGTCGCTTGTCGCCACGCTCTCCTGCAAGCCTGCCCACAACGCGCTTTGATGGCCCTCGTTGTGCGACAGTCTGATTCCGTTGACATAGTCGTGTGCCTTTGCGGCCTCGCTGATAAGTTCCCACGTGCGGTCGTGGCTGCCGTCGTCTACGAGCAGCAGGCGGGCGTCGGTGTCCGCCTCTGTCTTCAGGCGTTCAATGAGTGTCGCTAGCTTGCCAAGCGTCCAAGGGAGCACTTGCTCCTCGTTGTAGCAAGGAATAACAATTGTAAGTTTCATGTTCTTTAGTTTATTACGAGATAGCCCAATGCACCGGTTGTCGACGACCTGTATGTCGTTAAGCCTTTGCCACTGTCGTTTGTGCAATTGCCGCCCGTGTTCATGTTGTATTGCCGTTTGCAGTTTGCGCACGTGGCAGTGCCGGCTGTGTTCATCGTGAGCGGATAGCTCTTCACCGGTATGGCGTTGTAGTCGAAGCAGTTGGGGCACTGCGCGTCATAGGCATAGAACGTGTATGCTCCCGAAGTGCCGGTGGAGAGGTTGCCATAGCCCACTATTATACCGTTGTTCATGCCAATACGGCTATAGAACCCCATCTCCGTTTCTTTGGCGTTGAGCCTGCTTCTGCTTTGCTGCCCCTGGTTTGAGGCGAACAGGAACGACCGTGAGGATGCCTCGTAGCTGATGTGGCAGAACACGCCCGGAGAGGCAGGGTTCATCGCCGTGGCGAGCGTGGCATCCTGGTGGGTGGAGTTGTCAATGTAGATGGCAAGGCGCAGGCTACTGTAGGTGTTGTCGTCGGCTCCGCAAGATGCGAGCAATACCAGCAAGAGCGCGAGGCTATATGTCCAGCAGTTTCTTCTCAGCATTTCTCACCTTGTCGAAAGTGAATTCCGCCAATGTCTGTTCCATCAAGGCTTCTATCTTGTCGTTGCAGAGGTTGCCGATGGAGCCTTCGTGGGTATGGTTGATGTTCTTGTTGGCCACAAACTCGCCAGCCTCAATCTCGAGTCCCACCTTCTTGTAGGCGTCCCTGAAAGGCATACCTGCGGCGGCGAGGCTGTTCACCTCCTCCACGGAGAACATCGGGTCGTACATCGGGTTGTCGAGAATATGGTCGTTGACCTCCATCTTGTTGATGATATACGCTGCCATGCGCAAGCAGTCGTTGAGCTCGTCGAAGGCGGGCAGGAACGCTTCCTTTATAATCTGCAAATCGCGGAAATAGCCCACGGGCAGGTTGTTCATTATCATCGTTATCTGTTGTGGCAGGCTCTGCAGCTTGTTGCTCTTGGCGCGTATGAGCTCAAACACGTCGGGGTTCTTCTTATGTGGCATGATGCTTGAGCCTGTGGTGCACTCCTTGGGAAGTTTCACGAACTGGAAGTTCTGGCAGTTGAACAAGCAGGCGTCGAAAGCCATTTTTGCCAACGTGCCAGCCACTGTGGCCATGGCGAACGCCACGTTGCGCTCCATCTTTCCGCGTCCCATCTGCGCGTACACCACGTTGTAGTCCATGGAGTCGAAGCCGAGGAGGTCGGTCGTCATCTGCCTGTTGAGCGGGAAGCTGCTGCCGTAGCCTGCTGCCGACCCGAGAGGGTTGCGGTTTGTCATGCGCCAGGCTGCTTGCAGGTAGAGCATGTCGTCGGCAAGGCTCTCCGCGTAGGCTCCAAACCACAAGCCGAAGCTCGAAGGCATGGCTATTTGCAGGTGTGTGTAGCCGGGCATGAGCACGTCCTTGTATTGGTTGCTCTTTTGTATCAGTTCGTCGAAGAGCGTCTTCACGTTTTCTACAACCTCCATGATCTCATGTCGTGTGAAGAGCTTGAGGTCCACGAGCACTTGATCGTTGCGTGAGCGGCCCGAGTGGATTTTCTTGCCTATGTCGCCAAGTTTGCGAGTGAGCATGAGCTCAACCTCGGAGTGAACGTCCTCGACATCGTTCTCGATGACGAACTCGCCGGCCTCGCAGAGCTGGTATATGTGGCGGAGCTCTGCAAGGAGCTTCTCCAATTCGTCTTTCTCAAGGAGCCCGATGCTCTCAAGCATGGTGATGTGTGCCATGGAGCCGAGAACGTCGTGTTTGGCGAGATACATGTCCATCTCGCGGTCGCGGCCCACGGTGAACCGCTCTATCTCCTTGTTGACCTCAAAGTTTTTTTCCCAAAGTTTGTTGGACATATGTTTGCTTGGTTTCTGTTCAGTATCTTATCATTTGCAGCGCGTCGGCGATTTTCTCTATGCCTTGCTGCAATGGCTTTTTCACCATGGAAGCCATGAAGGGGTTGATGTCTGCCTTGATGGTGAGTTTCATCTTGCTTGTCGTTTCCGTGACGGGCAGTATTTGAATCCAGAAGTTGAAAGGCAGGGGGCTTTCTGCCGTCTCAAACTTTATGGTCTTGGGTTCCTCACGGTCAACGATGACCAGTTTGACGGCTCCCATCTGTGTCTTTATGGATATGCTGTCGTGGTCAAACTCAAGGTTCTCTATCTTGTCCTCAGGTATGCGGTCTCTCACCTTGTCGATGTTGCTGAGGTCGCTCAAGAGATTGTATACCGCCTGCTGCGGATAGCCAATCTCGCGAATGCTGCTTTCTATCTTTGTCATTTCTTCCAGTTGGCAGGGTCTTTTCTCCATTCTTTCAGCACCTCGATGTCTTCCTTCGACACGTAGCCTGTTTCCGCGGCTATCTCTATGGTGTGCTCATAGTCGCCGAGGGTGACGAGCTTCAAGTTGGCGTCTTTGAAAGCCTGCTCAGCCACGGGGAAACCATAGGTATAGCTTGCCACCATGCCCACGACCTCGAAGCCGGCCTGGCGCAATGCCTCCACAGCCTTCAGCGATGAGGAACCCGTGGAGATGAGGTCCTCGATGACCACCACCTTGGAGCCCTCTGGCAACCTGCCCTCAATCTGGTTCTTCGTGCCATGGTCTTTCGGTTTCGGGCGTACGTAGGCGTATGGCAGTTGCAGCAAGTCGGCAACGGCCATGCCCATGGCGATGGCTCCCGTGGCGACACCTGCCACGGCGGTAGCCTCCGGGAAGTTGGCCATGACGGCGTGGGTGAGCTCTGTCTTTACGAAAGCCCTTACCTCAGGGTAGCTCAATACCAGGCGGTTGTCGGTATATATTGGTGAGTTCCAGCCGGAAGCCCATTGGAATGGAGTGTTGGGTTGCAACTTGATGGCTTTGATGCCAAGAAGCTTCTCTGCGAATGCGTGTTTCAAGTCGTTCATGGTAATATCGTTTTTTGCTTATTGTCTATATCTGCAAAGATAAGGAGAAAGTGTGAGTTGGCAAAGAAAAGCATGGCGTTATTGATTAAAAATGTTGTCCATTTCTTCTTTGTCGCTGAATTTGTCGTATATTCTTTCACCTGCGAAACCTATCGATGCCACGCTCACTCTCACTCCGGGCATTTGCGCTATTTGGCGAGTCATTGCCACTATCGTCGCGCCGGTGGTCACAATGTCGTCCACAATGAGCATGTGTTTGCCCTTGACACGTTTGCCGTTCTTCAGGCGAAAGGCGTCTTCCACGTTCTCGGCTCTTTCTTGGCGGTCGCGTTTTGTCTGGCTGCCATGAAACGACACCCTCCTTACGATGTTGTCAGCCACCTTGATGCCCGTCATGTCGCTGATGCCTTGGGCTATCATCTCGCTTTGGTTGAAGCCCCGTTGTCGCTCGCGCTCCTTGGCGAGGGGCACGGGGACGATGATGTCGATGTCGTCGGTGAATCCCGTGGCTTTCATCTGCCTGCCCATTAGAACGCCGATGTCTACGCCTGTGTCGGGCATGTCGAAATATTTTATCTGATACACGCCACGTGCCGAGTCGGAGTGAGGCTGATGGTAGATGAAGGCGTAGGCTTTCTCGAAATTGCTCACCCGTCCCCAGAAGGTTTGTGCCATCTCGTTGTCGTAGGGATGGGCAAGGAAGTCGGTACGCGGGAGTCGCATCATGCACGTGGCGCAAAACACGTCCTCGTTGTCGTTGAGCCGTCTGCCGCAAGCGCAACACACGCGTGGGGCGGCAATGTCAAGAAATTGGCGTATCAGTCTCAGAGGCATTGCTTTATCTCGTCTATGCTGAACCCACGCCCAAGGGCGAACTTCATGAGTTTCATCTGCCGCTCATAGTCGCTCTCGGCTTTTACCGAGTCTGCCTTTGACGCGAGCAGGGGCTTTAGCACTCTGATATAATCCTCTTCGGGCACGGCATCGAGTATTGGTGCCGACACGCTCTCTGGCATGCGCTTGATCCATAGCGCTTGCTCTATCTTGCGACGTCCCCAATGGTTATAGGCTATTTTGTCGTTCACGAATGCCTTGCAGTAGCGTGCGTTGTCAATATATTTGTTGTCAACAAGATACGTTATGTTCTCCTTTATGTCATCGCCGCTGAGTCCCCATCGCCGCATCTTGTCCTCCATGTCTCCGGTGCAGTATTCGGCTTTGGCGCATAGGGCTGCGAGCTTTGCCAGGGCTTTCTCCTTGCTTAAAGGTTGGTGTGTGAACATGGTTTCAGTGTGTGGTTTCTTTTGTGCATTTTATGAACCTCTGTTTGCCAAACTGGTCGTTGACGATGGTCACGTTGGCAAATCCCTTTTGCGTGAGCATACTGGTCATGTCGTCGGCGAAGAGAGGGTTTATCTCGAAATAAAGCCGGCCGTCGCGCCTGAGCGTCGTTGAGGCGTAAGTGGCTATGGCGCGATAGAAGCGCAGAGGGTCGTCGTCGGGCACGAACAGGGCAAGGCTTGGCTCGTGGTCGAGCACGTTGGGCTCCATGTCGGCTTTCTCCTTTTCCGTGATGTAGGGCGGGTTCGACACTATCACGTCCCATTGGCCTTGGCTTGCGTCAGGCGCTGATGTCGTTGCGGCTTGCAGTATGTCCTGCTTGTGAAAGCTGACGTTGGCATGCAGCATGGTGGCGTTTGCCGACGCTATGTGCAGTGCTTGGTCGGAGATGTCTATTGCCGAGACGTTGGCGTTTGCCATGTCGAGGGCAAGGCTTATGGCTATGCAGCCACTGCCTGTGCCAATGTCGAGAACCGACAGAGGATTGTCATCGTGCTTCTCGCTGCTTTTGCAGTCGTCCACGATGGCTTGGCATAGCTCTTCGGTTTCGGGACGCGGTATCAGCACACCTGGTGCCACTCCGAATTGTCTGCCACGAAACCATGCCTTGCCAAGCACGTATTGCACGGGCTCACCCTCTCTCAGCCGGCTGAAGACGCATTTGAGTCGTTCCCGTTCTCCTGTTGACAGGTCGGCGACGGCTCCCATGGCAATATCGGTGAGTGAGAACCCATGAAGGTCTTCCAGCACAAGCCTTGTCATGGCCTGCGCCTCACTTGCCGTGTAAGTGGGCGTCAGCTTACGCCAAAGGGTGGAATAATTGAAGATCTCGTTTTCCATGGGCACAATTTTAGACAGAAATCCCGAATCAAAGCCCATTTATAACTCAGCTAACTCTTCTTCGGAGAGTCCCGTCAGTTTTGTAATGGTCTTCTTGTCCATCCCCATCGCGAGCATTTTCCTTGCCATGTCCATGCGCTCTTCCGCACGTCCTTCCGCACGTCCTTCCTCTCGTCCTTCCTTACGACCTTCTTCTCGTCCTTCCTTGCGACTTATGCTGTTTGAATCAACAAAGAGCAAACGCTCAGCGCCGAGTTTGTCCCAAAAGTCCTCGTAGGCATCCATCTCGTGTTCTGTGTAGGCAGACTCCTCAACCTCTTTCAGGGCCTTTGAGGTCTCGGGGTTCTTGAGCAATTCTTCGGGCACGACAGTTGTGTCCTCATTGATCTCGGTGAGGAAACGAAGCCAGAGCACTGCCATCTTGCGTTCGGCTATTGTCTGTGGCTTGAATTTGGGCAGCTCAACGAACGTGAGATGAAGCCCCTCTATTATCTTGTCGCTGTGGAGCTCATGTACTATATTGTAGTTGTGGATGAACTCGTTGGGATAGTCGTTCAAGAATGTCTCGTTGACAAGGTTGAGCGAGTAGACCGGCTGCAGAAGCTCATACTTGCGGTTGCGGCGCAGCTGTCGCACAAAAGCCTTCGAGGCGTTGAACAATACTCGCTGCTGGAAAGCCGGAGTCCATATCATCTGCATTTCCACGATGAACTGCCGCCCCTTCCTGTCCTTGCATCTCACGTCCACAATGCTGTTCTTGCCCATTGGCAGGTCGGGCACGAGCTCAGCCGGCAGGTATTCCACGCTGTCCACCAGCCCGTCGCCGTTGAGCGGCAGCAAGGCATTGAGCAGGCTGATAAGCAAGTCCTTATGTTCGCCGAACACTTTCTTGAAAGTGAGGTCGGCCTTAGGGTCGAGGTATCTCATGTTTGGGGTCGATTATTCAATAATGCGCTAAGATACGACATTTATTGCAGATGGCAAAGAAATGATGTGAATTTTGTTTTCAATATCTTCAATGAGAGTCTATGTTCTTTTAAAGATTAAGAACTAAGACGAAGATAAAAAGTTTATGATTTTAAGTGCAAAAATACCAAAACAGATATAACTTTCAATTATAATTTTTATCTTTGCATAAAATCTTAAACTATAATATCATGCCAGAATTAAGTCGCTTTTTTGGAATCATCATTGCTATGTTTTGGGAAGATCACAACCCTCCTCATTTCCATGTGAGATATGGAGACTATGAAGCAATTATTACGATTAAAGACGGTATAGTAAAAGGAGAGTTGCCAAGGAAAGTTCTTAAAGATGTCTTCAGATGGATGGATTTGCATCAAAATGAATTGGAAATGAATTGGAAAAGGCTTCAAGAAGGCAAAGACGTTATCAAAATTAAACCTCTAAAATAGTTGTGCTTTATGACGGACGTAGATTTGATAAGAGTTGTAGATGTTGAGTACATCAAAGACTACACCATGGACTTAAAGTTCAGCAATGGTGAAACCCGACGTGTCGATTTCCTCCCTTTGCTGAAAGGCAGCAAACGAGAGGAACTGAAAGACATGGATAATTTCATTCAATTCGGTCTAAACCATTGGACCCTTGAATGGTATAACGGAATTGATTTTGCTCCAGACTTTTTATACAAACAAGGGAAGA
>CAVAGT010000008.1:0-51609 GCA_963588155.1 Lachnospiraceae bacterium
GAGATTGATAAAAACATAAAAAATGGCAACCATTGAATTGACGTTCAATGGTTGCCATTTTTTATGAATGATAAGTATCTAAATACTTGATTATCTGATTCTCGACATCGACTTTATGAGCTCTTCGTCGGACTTGATTCCTGAGCGAGCAAGAGCAAGCAAGATAATTGCCACTAACGGTAAGCAAACCGCAAAGCTCATGGAGAATGTTCCTATGCCTTTGAACATTGAGAAGGCCATGAACGCATAATACGCATACCAAACAAGGCAAAGGACTATGCTTACAACGCATATCCTCATTTGCAACTTGCGTTTCTTGTAGAGGAAAATATTAATGAGCGATAGCGTTGCCACCACTACAATGTCGACAAACAAGATGGGATGAGCCTTAATGCCGGTGTTAGTGTAAAATCCGAGATTATACACTGCCATCCCCTGCCCCAACGTTGCACTATTCGTAAGCTTGCCAATAGGGAGGCACAGGCAAACGATGAGTGCTGCCAACGCGAGGAGCAAAAAGATAGTTTGTTTACGTTGTATCATAAAGCTTACAAATCCATGTCAGCGGCCTCGTCGGTCGTCTTCGACGGGTCTCTCCAATAGACGTTACCCTCCATGAACTCTTGCGTAGCGAGAAGAGTTGGCTTTGGCAGCTTCTCGTAGTAGCGGCTGATCTCTATCTGCTCGCGGTTCTCAAACACTTCCTCAAGCGAGTCGTTATAAGATGCGAACTCTTGAAGCTTCTTGCTCAAGTCGGACTTGATTTCCACACCGATTTGGTTAGCGCGTTTGCCAATAATAACCACACTTTCATAGATGTTGCCTGTCTCCGTGCACATATCCATGATGTTACGAGTAACGGTGTTTACTGGAGCCTTTGATTTTCTGTAATCCATCTTAATACAGTATATTATAATAATATATTATTGTTTAATCTTTAGTGTTTGCGGTCACTTCCTTGCATTTTTCTATGAACTGCTCAGCAGTTTTCTTCTCCTTCGAGTCTGGAAACTCATTAAGGAAGCCGTAGCACTCGTCCTCTGCGTCTTGGAAGCGTTCAAGCTTCTTTTCCTCTACGCTCTGCTGGGCAAGGTGGAATTTGCTTTTCATTATCAGCGTGGAAAACTCCTCGCGTTTTTTGGTGTAAGGGTAATCCTTCAAGGCGTTTTGCGCAGTTACGATGCAGGCTTGATAGTTGTTTCCGCCGTCGTCGCTGCCGCTATTGTTGCCGAAATATGTGCCCAGATTATAATACAACTCCGCGGAGTATAGTTCCTTTTGCACAAGTTTATCCTGCAACTCGAAGAGCTTGTTTTGGGCTTCCTCTTTATGCTTGGAGTCTGGATACAAGTCCATGTATTCCTGGAATGCGTTGATTGCCGCCACAGTCTCCGTTTGGTCAAGGCGTGGCTCCGGCGTGCTCATGAAGAGACTTTGCCCCACATAATATTTTGCTACTTCAGCATATTCGCCACGAGGATAAGTCTTCACATACTTCTTGAAAGTCTCCGCAGCCGTCTCGTAATCCATGTTCTTATACTCAGACATGCCGAGCATATACAAACATTCTTGGGCATCCTGACTACCCTTCTGCGGCACTATCAAGTCTTGTAGCAGAGTTGCCGCACGTTGGTTTTTGCCCAATGCGTAGCACTCTTTGGCATACTCATACTTGTATTTTATGTCATTCGACTTGTACACGCTGTTAAACTCCTTGGCGCAACCGCTAAGGAGCATCAATGGGGTAAGCGCTGCTAAAGCTTGTTTTATCATACTCTCTTTTTAATGAGCCTTTAAATACGACTTGCAAATTTACACACATTTATCTGGTAAACCAAATATGTTGTGTTTTTTTTAGCAAAATTTTCGAGATTATATGTGCGTAACTGACATAAAATATCTAACTTTGTCAGACATGAAGTTTCAATTGTCTTCCAAGTATAAACCTACGGGCGACCAGCCACAGGCCATCGCGCAGCTTACCGAAGGCGTGAAAAGAGGTGATCCCGCTCAAGTGCTTTTGGGTGTGACGGGGTCTGGTAAGACGTTTACCGTGGCCAATGTCATAGCCAATGTCAACATGCCCACGCTCGTGTTGAGCCACAACAAGACATTGGCGGCGCAGCTTTACGAGGAGATGAAAGGTTTCTTTCCGAACAACGCTGTCGACTACTACGTAAGCTATTACGACTATTACCAGCCAGAGGCTTACCTTCCATCCACCGACACTTACATAGAAAAGGATCTCGCCATAAACGATGAGATAGACAAGTTGCGACTTGCCGCCGTGAGCGACTTGCTGTCTGGCAGGAAAGACGTGGTAATAGTGTCGTCGGTCTCGTGCATCTACGGCATGGGTGCGCCCGTGGCGATGCAAGAGAATATAATAAAGATAAAGCGTGGGCAGAGGCTTGACCGCAATGAGTTCTTGCGCAAGCTCGTCAGTTCGCTTTACGTCAGAAACGACATCGACTTGCAACGCGGCTGCTTCTCTGTCAAGGGCGACACGGTCACCATAGCCATGGCCTACTCCGATTCGCTGCTCAGGGTTTCATGGTGGGACGACGAGATAGACAGCATCGATGAGGTTGACGCCATTACCATGCACACCATACAGCGTTTTGCCGAATACGACCTCTACCCTGCCAATCTGTTCGTAACCTCCAAGGAACAGACTGATAACGCCATACGCATGATCCAGGACGACCTCGTGAAGCAAGAGGCATATTTCCACGAGATTGGTGACGAGATAAAGGCGCAGAGGATAAAGGAGCGCGTGGAATACGACATGGAAATGATAAAGGAGTTGGGGCATTGCTCGGGCATAGAGAATTATTCGCGCTATTTTGATGGTAGGGAGCCTGGCGAGAAACCTTATTGCCTACTCGACTTCTTCCCAAAGGATTTCTTGATGGTGATTGACGAAAGCCATGTCACCGTGCCACAAATCAACGCAATGTTTGGGGGTGACCGTGCCCGCAAGCGCAACCTTGTGGAATATGGCTTCCGCCTGCCTGCCGCTTTCGACAACCGCCCGTTGCGCTTTGACGAGTTTCACGACATGCTCCATCAGGTAATCTATGTGTCGGCAACCCCCGCCAACTATGAGCTTCAAGAGTCGGAAGGCGTTGTCGTTGAACAGCTTATCCGTCCCACGGGCCTGCTTGACCCCGAGATTGAGGTTAGGCCTTCCGAAAACCAGATCGACGATTTGCTCGACGAGATACTCACGCGTAGCCATAAGCATGAACGCGTGTTGGTGACCACGCTCACGAAGCGAATGGCAGAGGAACTTACCGAATATCTGCTCAACCATAACGTCAGGGCAAGCTACATACACAGCGACGTGGCTACTCTCGACAGGGTAAAAATAATGAACGACCTCAGGGCCGGTGTCTACGATGTATTGGTGGGCGTCAATCTTCTCCGCGAGGGTCTCGACTTGCCCGAGGTCTCACTTGTCGCCATACTCGATGCCGACAAGGAGGGCTTCTTGCGCAGTCATAGAAGTTTGACACAGACCGCGGGGCGTGCGGCGAGAAACGTCAATGGCAAGGTGATAATGTATGCCGACACTATAACGGAGAGCATGCAAAAGACGATAGACGAGACCGCAAGGCGAAGAATGATACAGATGAGGTTCAATGAGGACCACAACATCACGCCAAGGCAAATCGTCAAGGAAATAAAAGGCTCACTGCCTGAGTCTGACAGCTCGCAGAAGCAAAAGACAAAAGCCGGAATGGCGTATAGCTATGTGGAGCCAGACAAGGCCGCCTTTGCCGCTGACCCGATAATAAACGAGATGACGCGTCCGGAACTTGAGAAAAGCATAGACAACACCAAGCGTCTCATGGAAGAAGCGGCAAAACGACTCGACTTTATCCAGGCGGCACAATATCGTGACGAAATGCTCAGGTTGCAGAAGATGCTTGAACTCAAAAAAAGTTAAATCACGATGATGTCTACAGATTGACGATGTTAATTTGTAATTTTGCTTTTATAAAGTGGGATTTTAACTGTAAGTTTAACAAGAATTTTAAAACACTATGGATATGAAGAAATTGATAGCCTCGTTCCTTGCTCTCGTTCCAATGTTGGGTATGGCACAAAATAATGCCTGGGAGATACCCGACCAGCCAAAGCAAACAGCAAAGGTTGTTCAAAAGAAAGAAGTGAAAAAGGTTGACCAGAAATATCTTTCTGGCGCAGTGCCTGAAGTTGATGGCGAGGTGGTTTTCACCCTCGACAAGGATGTGCCAGGCATGTCGGCCGACAACATCTACGACAAGGTTTACGAGGTCATCTCCACCGTAGTGGAAGAAGGCAAGAGCTCGGGCTTGCAGCCGGAGGCACGCATTGCGGCTGTCAATAAGGCCGAGCATAGCATAGCCGCGCGTGTCAAGGAGTGGCTCGTGTTCTCTTCAAGTTTCATCTCGCTCGATAGGACTGAGTTCAACTACACGCTCATTGCAACGGCTTCTGACGGCCATGTCAACTTGAAGATGGCACGCATAAGTTATGCTTATGAAATGAACCGTAAAGACGCGACGGGCATGAAGGAGAAGGCAGAGAAATGGATTACCGACAAATACGCGCTCAACAAGAAGCAAACCAAGCTCTCGCCTATCAGCGGAAAATTCAGGCGCAAGACCATTGACCGCAAGGACAATATTTTCCAGCGCGTCTGCCAAGCTCTCGACGTGAAATATTAAATGCGAACGCGCCATAAGCGAAAAACACGAAGAAAATGCTAACAAAAAGCTCATACAGGGACAAACCGCAACTGCCAGAAAAGGATCAGTTCCGCAGCGTGCGTCAATGGCTGAACATCATCTTCATGGTGGGTGCCATTGTCGGTGTCCTGACTTACATGTTTCACACGCCCCAGACCTTGGGAATAATAATTGTTCTTGTTTCCATGGTCTTCAAAATCGTTGAATGCGCTTTACGCTTTATTAAATGAAGAAAATCCTTTCCTTCATTCTTCTTGCGTTCCTGTCGGCAACCCCTCTGTGGGCACAGTTTGAGACTGCCAATTCCGAGATGATGGGATCAGGCAGTACCTTGGGCAACCAGAACAAGCGTTCAGGGAAGCCCGACTCGCTCGGGACAGACAAGGAGATACCCGAAGGCATATACGTTTGGACCGTCGATCCTCGATTCGGAGATCGTGTGGAGGCTAAGCCCGACACGCTCTCTCACATGTTCATGAACTCCATTTTCACCACCGGCAAGCACTCTGAGTATAACAGCACCGGAAACCTTGGCGCGCCAAGGCAAGCGAGGCTCTTCATAGACAGGATGGAGAACAACAATTTTATCTTCGTCAATCCCTACGATTTTGTGGTGACACCTGTGGAGAAATTCCAATTCACCAATACCCTGTCGCCACTCACGAGCATCGCGTACAACACCTGTGGCAACCGCACCAACGGTGAGGACCATTTCAAGACAAAATTTGCCGTGAATGCCGGCAAGCGGATAGGCGCGGGCTTCTTGATAGACTATATCTATGGCCGAGGATACTACAATGCCCAGTCTACCTCACATTTCAAGGCCTCGCTTTTTGGCAGCTACATCGGCGACCGTTATCAAGCCCACCTTCTTTTCAACACCCTCCATCAGAAGGTTACGGAGAATGGTGGTATAATGAGTGACCTATATATAACGCATCCAGAGTCGATAGAAGAGAATTTCGCGACTTCGGAGATACCGACAATGCTTGAGCAAAACTGGAACCGCAACGACAACCAGCATATTTTCTTCACCCACCGCTATAGCTTCGGATTCAACCGAAAGGTGCCAATGACACCAGAGGAAATCAAGGCGAGGAAGTTTGCCATAGAGTCGCAAAAAGAACAAGACGAGAGAAAGGCAAGGGAAAAGGCCGAGCAGGAGGCAAAGGACGCAGGCGTGGAGTTTGATGCGAAGAATGTCAAGCAGCCTAAGTCATACGCCGGTCGCCCAGACAATGCCAAGGTCGCGGCAAAGGCTGCTCCGACCGACTCCACTGCCACAATGGCGGGCAGAGTGAAGGTTGACGGCAAAAATATGGCAGACAGTCTCTTGGCCGCATCCAACAAGGCCAAGGAAGACACAGCGTGGCTAAAAGACGAGTATGTGCCAGTGACAAGCTTGATCCACACTGCCGATTTCACCACTTATCGCCGCGTCTATCAGTCTTATTACACTCCAGAAAACTATTACCTCGACTCATACAAGGTGAAAGAACGCCTGACGGGCGATTCCATCTACGATAAGACAAGCAACTGGAACCTTCGCAACACCTTTGCCATAGCATTGCTTGAGGGTTTCAACAAATGGATTAAGACAGGAGCGAAAATATTTGCCACGCACACGCTAAGCCACTATGTGCTGCCAGATTCTGTAGGCACAACGTCGTGGAATGAGCATAGCGTCACGGTTGGCGCACAGCTCAGCAAGACACAGGGCAAGAGCCTTCACTTCAATGTCACAGGAGACGTGGCTCTCTTGGGATACAATGTCGGCGAGATCAAGATCGACGGAGGGATAGACCTCAACTTCCCTCTCTTGGGCGACACCATGACGCTTGCCGCGTCTGGATTCTACCATCACGTGAAACCGTCGTTCTATTTCCGCCATTACCAGTCGCGCCACCTTTGGTGGAGTTCCGACGACCTGTCCATGATAGACCATCTTCGTGCGCAAGGCGTGTTGAACTATGCCAAGACCCACACGCGTTTTCGTTTCGCGTTCGATGAGATAAGCAACTATGCCTATTTCGCAAGTTCTTTCACCTCCTCTGGCGATAAGGGGCGACTCTACAACATGGCTTACTCACGACAGGCAAGCAGCCCTATAACCGTGCTCACGGCAGAAGTGGCACAGGATGTGGCTTTCGGGCCGCTCCATTGGGAGACAACGCTGACATGGCAGAAATCCACAAACCAAGACGTGTTGCCCTTGCCAAGCATCAATGCCTATACCAATTTGTACCTGCGCTTCAAGATAGCTCGTGTGCTTAATTGTGACTTCGGTGCTGACGCGAGGTATTTCACCAAATACGCGGCGCCAGAATATTTCCCGTCCCTCGGGCAATACACTGTACAAGAGAATGAGACCAAGCAGAAGATTGGCGGCTATCCCATCATAAACGCTTACTTGAATTTCAAGCTTAGTCGCGCGCGTTTCTTCGTGATGATGAGCCATGTGAACTGTGGATCCGGCAACAAGGAATATTTCTTCACGCCAAACTATCCGCTCAACGGACGTGTGTTCAGGTTCGGCATTAGCTGGAACTTTGCCGATTGACCTTGTGATATAGACAATGACAGAAAACGAGCAGATAAAAACAAATTCCTTAAAGGCGTGGTTGCTTGCCGCGCGCCCCAAGACCCTTGCCGGAGCCGCGGTGCCGGTGATGATAGGCGTGGCGCTTGCGTTGAGGGCCACGGGGATGCAACATTTCCGCCTAGTGCCTGCGGTGTTGTGCTTCTTGTTTGCTTTCCTCATGCAGATAGACTCGAACCTCATCAACGACTACTTCGACTTTCGCCATGGCAACGACGATCCTGCCACCCGTCTTGGACCTAAGCGCGCTTGTTCGGAGGGTTGGATAACGCCTTGCGCGATGATAGCGGGCATTGCCGTTGTTTCTGTCTTGGCTTGTGCCGTAGGACTGCCCCTTATATGGTATGGTGGATGGCAGATGATAATCGTAGGCATGGCTTGCGTGCTTTTCGCCTTCCTCTATACCACGTTCTTCTCTTATCAAGGTTTGGGCGATGTTCTCGTGTTGGTTTTCTTTGGCATCGTGCCTGTATGCTTCACCTATTATGTCATTATCCCCGACGCAATGCGTGTGGTGACGTGGCAAGTAATAGCCATATCCGTCGGCTGTGGCTTGGTCATCGACACCTTGTTGTGCGTCAACAACTTCCGCGACCGAGACAACGATATGAAAGACGGAAAGCTAACACTCATAGTGAGGTTGGGCGAAAAACGCGGTGCCATGCTTTACAATGCCGTTGGTTCTTTGGGTGCGGCTGTAACCATGCTCGTGATAATGTCTCAGGCACGCCATGCCCAGGTGGCTGCGGTGTGTGTCTTCCCTTTCCTTGTCTACGCCTACAAGCATTCGCAAAGTCACGCAAAGTTGCGTGAGATATGGAAGGGACGCGAACTAAACAAAGTGCTTGGCATGACGGCGCGAGACATGTTCGTTTATGGCTTGATGACCGTAATGGCAATATACCTTTCTTCTCTATAACACTACGTCTTTATAAAATTAGATTTTGCCTATGAATGTGAGTCTCGACATAATGTGTTTCGTTGAGCAACAGATATTGCCACGCTACAACGCCTTTGGGCCTTCTCATGGTCTTGTCCATGCGTTGAGAGTGATAAAAAACTCGCTTGAGCTTGCCAATATGCTTGGTGCCGATGTAGACATGGCATATGTCATAGCGGCTTACCACGACCTAGGCATGGAAGGCCCGCGCGCCATTCACCACATCTTGGGAGGGAAGATTCTCGCTTCTGACGTGCGCCTTCGCAAATGGTTCTCGCCAGAGCAAATAAAGATAATGAAAGAGGCTGTTGAGGATCACCGTGCGTCTTCGTCTCATGCGCCACGCTCCATATACGGAAAGATTGTGGCGGAGGCCGACAGGGATCTTGACCCCGAGGTCATCTTCACACGCGCCATTGAGTTCGGACTCGAACGTCAGCCCGAACTTAACAAGGAGCAGCAGTGGAAGAGATTCTGCGGACACATGGAGGAAAAATACGGCATTAATGGTTACATACACCTTTGGATTAACGGCTCGCCCAACGAGGCTCGTCTCAAGCAAGTGCGTGAAATCATTGCCAACAAAACCATGCTCAGACAGACATTTGAGAGAATATACGGTCAGAAGGCTTCACTTTAGCCAAAGCCAACAAAACATTGCAAACAGGAAAGCTTAACACACAACGCGATATGAAGAAATTAACATTGACATTAGTATTTGCCGTCATCACGATGATGGTTAGCGCCCAAACACAGTTGAAGAAGGTTTACGATGAGACCATCAACCCCATGGAACAAATAGACAAGGCTCTTGCCACCGTAAAATCAGACTCGGGGCAGAAGTTTGTTATCTGTCAAGTGGGTGGCAACTGGTGTCCTTGGTGCCTGAAATTTGCCGACTTCATAAGTAAAGATTCCGACATAATGAAAGTGGTCAACGACAACTTTGTCTACCTTCATGTAAACTATAATCCACGAAAAGACAACAGTGCCACGGCTGAGGCTTTGATGAAACGGCTCGACAACCCCAAGCGATTTGGTTTCCCCGTGTTTGTCGTGCTCGACGGTGATGGAAAAGTGCTTCATACCCAAGACTCAAGTTTCCTGGAGGAAGGGAAAGGCTACAATAAGGATAAGGTATTGCGTTTCCTAAACAACTGGACACCCAAGGCCGTGGGCAAGTAATCAGTCGGCATTCTTGTTATTTAATACTTTTTATCACTGTCTTTTAAAGATTTATAGTTAAATATGCTTATATTTGCAACTTATTAAAAGGTATGTGATAAAAAGTATTGGAATGATAAACAAGAAATATACACTGATTCTAACAGCATTAACCTTTGCATTGCCTTTCTTCATCAGTAGCGCGCGCGCTGCCGTTGTTACTGGTGCTGAACAAACTGATGCTTACCTGAATTTGCTCAAGGGCAAGCGCGTGGCTCTTTTCTCCAACCAGTCTGGAGTAGTAGGCAATAAGTTGACATTGGATGTCTTGCTCGAACATCAGGTCAACGTGGTTGAGATATTCTCGCCTGAACACGGTTTTCGTGGTAAGGCAGACGCCGGAGAGAAAGTCAGCTCATCGGTTGACAGCAAAACAGGCGTTCACGTATTCTCTTTGTATGGCGCGCCAAAAGACGCGCCCAACAAGGACGAGATGGCAAAGTTTGACATTCTCGTCACCGACATCCAAGACGTGGGCTTGAGATATTATACCTATTATATAACGATGATGCGGTTGATGGATCGTTGTGCGGAATATGGCAAGCGCATGATTATCCTCGATCGTCCAAATCCCAATGGCTTCTATGTTGATGGTCCACTTTTGGACATGAAACATGCCTCGGGCGTTGGAGCTCTACCTATTCCCATCGTGCATGGCATGACTCTCGGAGAATTGGCAAGGATGATCAACGGCGAGCGTTGGCTCAAGTCGGGTAAGACTTGCAAACTGACAGTAATTCCCTGCAAGAATTATACGCACCAAACGAGATATGACCTGCCTGTCGCACCATCCCCCAACCTGCCAAACATGAAGTCGGTGTATCTTTACCCGTCTCTGTGTTATTTTGAGGCAACTCCTGTAAGTTTGGGTCGTGGCACCGACAAGCCTTTCCAGATATTCGGACATCCCGGAATGAAAGGCTACGATTTCAGTTTCACTCCGGAAAGTCGTCCCGGGGCGAAGAACCCACCACAGATTGGACAGACGTGCCACGGAAGAGACCTTAGCCAATTGGGCGACTCCGACATTTGGGCGCGAAAGATAGACCTTGGCTACTTGATTGAGGCTTACAACGCCGTGAATATAGGTGACAAGTTCTTTACCTCGTTTTTTGAGAAACTCGTTGGCGTTGACTATGTGCGCGAGATGATAGAGCAAGGGAAGAGCGCGGCAGAGATTAGTCAGATGTGGCAAGGCGACGTGGAAAAGTTTAAGAAGCAGCGACGCAAATACCTCTTGTACAAGGAGTGAGAACGCAAGTATGATCGAGTATAAGATACGATTGTTCACCAAGGGAAACAAGTTGCCGCAGATGCATTGTGACGACTTTTTCCACTCCGCTGAATTGTTCCATATAATGGAAAATTCTCAGGGGCAAAGACCTTATATGGCCGTCGCCTATAAGGAAAATGGTGAGATTGTGGCTCATATGCTTGCTTATATACATCATCGCAAGACGTGTTTCCCGCCATTCCTTTATTCGCAAGGCAGAATATACGGAGAGGGCGAATATGAGGATGATACCGACAAAGAGTTGATTTTCAGCTTGATGCTCCACGAGATTACTGTTAAGCTTCGCCGGAAACTTTGTCTCTACATAGAGTTCAGTGACCTCTCCACGAAGATGTTTGGCTACAAATATTTCCGTAAGGAGAAGTTCTTCCCCGTGAATTGGCAAGAAGTGCACAATTCGCTCCACTCCATGCCTCCCGTTGAGCGACTTTCGGAAAAAATGAAAGAACGAATAAGGAAGAGCTATAATGCCGGTGTGGAGACACGTGAGGCTAAAACCGATGAGGAAGTGCATAGTTTTTATAAGCTCCTGCACGGCTTCTATCGCTTTAAGCTCCGTAGGATAATACCCGACGAAACCCATATCCGGCAACTGTATGACAGCGACAACGTAAGAATATTCTTAACCCTGTTCAAGGGTAAGGTTATTGGTGGATGTGTTTGTGTGTTCAGTGACGGCAACTCCTTTCTTTGGTATCTCGCCTCCAAACGTAAGCGCTATGCCCTACTCCACCCAAATCTCATGACTGTTTGGGAAGCCATCTCGTGGTCATGGAAACACAACTATGCCCATATTAATTTTCTTGACGTGGGATTACCATTCCACAAGAACCCTTTCCGTGAGTTCATATTGTCGTTTGGTGGCAAGCCTGTCGGCAAATACAGATGGTTCAGGATAAACATACCGTGGGTAAACACGTTGTTGGGATACCTTTACAGAGAGTAAAGAGAGTGAAATCCCTTGACTTAAAGGATAATAGATAATTATAGAAGTGATATGAAAAAGAGAGTACTTTTGATGTTGATGATAGTCTTGGCTTATGGCACTGTAGTGGCGCGGCCTTCCATGGAGACCGATACCACTAAATGGGCAATTATCAATGTGTCTTGTTGCAACCTTCGCACGACGGGTGACTATGATGCCGGCATGGAGTCGCAGGCTTTGCTTGGCATGCCCGCGAAAATAATTGAGGGCGGAACATGGGTGAAGATAGAGACACCCGACGAATATCCGGCATGGGTTTTGAAGTCATCACTTGTCATGGTCAATAAACAGCAATTGGAAGCATGGAACCAAGCCCCACAAGTTGTCGTGACATCTATTTATGGCTTCGTTTACGAAAAGCCAAACCTGCGTTCACAACATGTAAGCGATGTCGTGGCAAGCAACCGCTTAAAGCTATTGGGAAAGACAAGCGCTTTCTATAAGGTGGAATATCCTGATGGCAGACAAGGATATATCCCCGTGAAAGATGCTCAAAAAGTGACAGATTGGAGAAAAGCAATAAAGCAAGATGCCAACAGCATCATAGCAACCGGAATGAAACTCAATGGCATTCCGTATATGTGGGGAGGAATGAGCACAAAGGGCGTTGACTGCAGCGGTTTTATCCGCACCATCTTGTACCAGCACGACATTATAATTCCACGCAATGCCTCGCAGCAAGCGAAAAAAGGTCAGCATTTGGAAATAGAACCAGATTTCAGCAATTTAATCCCTGGCGATCTCGTGTTCTTTGGAAGAAAAGCAACGGCCGACAAGCCAGCTCATGTCTCTCACGTTGGCATGTATCTTGGCAACAAGAAATTCATCCATTCCCTTGGGTGGGTTCATGTGAGCAGTTTTAATCCTTCTGATCCCGAATACGATGAATATGATCTTAACCGCTTGTTGTGGGCGCAAAGAATTTTGCCATACATCAACAAGGAAGATGGATTAACCACAACAGATAAAAACGAGTTCTACAAATAGATTCAATATTAACCGTTGACATAGTAAAACGAAGAAAACATCTACGATATGACAACAAGAAGAGATTTTATCAAGAAAGCCGCCCTGACGACGGTTGGCTCAGCCTTGGCTTTGTCCAACATCGACGCGCTCAACATCATGGGTTCAAAAACCAAGAACGTGAATATCAACAGGAAAGGATCATCTAAAAAGCTGGAACTGAAATTCTTTCCTTATGAGCTGAAACTGCGTCATGTCTTCACCGTGGCTACATACTCGCGCACGACGACACCCGACGTGCAGGTTGAGATAACCTACGACGGCGTGACTGGATATGGCGAGGCTTCCATGCCCCAGTATCTTGGACAAACGGTTCAGAGTGTCACGGCATTCTTGCAAAAGGTAGACTTGAGTCAATTTAGCGATCCTTTTCAGCTGGAAGACATCTTGGCTTATGTAGACAGTCTTTCGCCAGGCGACACGGCAGCTAAAGCCGCTGTGGACATCGCCCTCCACGACCTTGTGGGCAAACTCTTGGGCGCTCCATGGTATAAGATTTGGGGACTGAACAAGGACAAGGCTCCATCCACCACGTTTACCATTGGCATAGATACCGCCGAAGTGGTGAAACAAAAGACAAGGGAGTGTGCCAACCAGTTCAATATCTTAAAGGTAAAGCTTGGACGTGACAACGACAAGGAGATGATAGAGACCATAAGGAGCGTCACCGACCTGCCCATTGCCGTTGACATCAACCAAGGATGGAAAGACAAGCAGAAAGCCATCGATGAGATCTACTGGCTGAAAGAGCACGGCATCGTGATGATAGAGCAGCCAATGCCCAAGGAGATGATAGACGACATCGCTTGGATTACCGAGAAGAGCCCCTTGCCGATCTTCGCCGATGAGGCCATACAGCGATTGAAAGACATCAAGAGCTTGGAAGGCGCTTATACCGGAATCAACATCAAGCTGATGAAATGCACTGGTTTGCATGAGGCTTGGAAAATGCTCAACTATGCACGAGCCATAGGAATGAAGGTCATGGTGGGCTGCATGACGGAAACCTCTTGCGCGGTCAGTGCGGCGGCACAATTGTCTCCAGCCGTTGATTTCGCCGACCTTGATGGCAACCTTCTCATTTCCAACGACAGGTTCAAGGGCATGGAAGTTGTAAAGGGCAAGATAACTTTGCCTGACCTCCCTGGCATTGGCGTTGTAAAGATCTAAAAAGACAAGAGTATATCAAGACCCAAATTAAAGAATAAGAACTCGTTGCCAGCCTCATTGAAGGCGTGCAACGAGTTCTTATTTTTATAAATAAAAAATACATTTCAAACGACAGGGACAAGCGCGAAGGAAAGAAGGTTTAGCTTAAAATAACCAATTTGTAGTTCTTGCTACATTTTTTTGACCTTTACGTCCATTTTTTATTGGTTATTTGATGCTGTTTTCTAAGAAATGTTTACTTTTGCAAACACTTTTGACAATTTATAATCCATATAAAAAAAATATACGGATGTGGGCAATGGCCGTTATGTCTGCATCACGAAAAATAATAGTTAGCGGTCAAAACAACACGCATGCATATGCAAAAATCCTATTTCAACGCGAGGCTTCTTATGCTGTCTGCATTGCTTTCGGGAGGGGCAATGCAAACTTTTGCCACATCCGGCTCAAGCACAGGTAAGACTACCGAGCTATTATCTACTGATCAACAAAAACAGACCATCAAAGGTTCTGTGAAAGACGCCAATGGTGATCCGATCATTGGTGCCACGATTAAAGTGAAAGGCTCCACAGGCGGTACGGTTACCGATGTTGACGGTAAATTCACGCTCGACGCCCCATTGGGCGCCGAACTCGAAATCAGTTCGATAGGCTACATCAAACAGTCAGTCAAGGCCAAGGGCAACCTCACGGTCACATTGAAGGACGATTCGCAAGTGCTCGACGAGCTTGTCGTGGTCGGTTACGGCGTGCAGAAGAAGGAGAACCTTACAGGTGCTGTGGCTTCCGTCAACGCAGAGCAGCTCGCAGCCCGTCCTGTGTCAAGCATTTCTTCAGCTTTGGCAGGTGAGATGCCAGGTGTCACAGCCGTACAGACCACTGGTGCTCCAGGTAGCCAGAACGCCACAATCACCGTGCGCGGTAAGAACTCCATCAACTCAGCATCACCGCTCGTCATTGTTGACGGCGTGCCAGGTTCGCTGAACGTCATAAACCCTTCTGAAATTGAGTCGGTGACAGTGTTGAAGGATGCTGCCTCAGCAGCAATCTATGGTGTGCAGGCCGCTAACGGTGTCATACTCGTCACCACAAAGAAGGGTAAGACCGGCAAGACCACGGTTTCCTACAATGCCACATTCTCATGGTCTTCACTTCTGTCCAAGTTCGACCTTGTAGATGCCTACGGCTACGCTTATCTTTACAACGAGGCATACCTTAATGACCACCCAGGTGCAACAAAACCGTTCTCTGACGAAACCGTAGAGAAATATCGCACTGGTGAATTGGCAAGCACAGACTGGTATAAGGAAGCCCTCACTGGTAGCGGATTCGAGCACCAGCACAACTTGACGTTGAACGGTGGTAACGAGAAGACCACTTACAATCTGTATCTTGGCTATCTCGGACAGGATGGTGTTACGAAGGACATCGACTACAAGCGTATCAATGCCCGCATGAACATCACGTCGCAAATCAACAAGTATATTACTCTCGGGCTCAATGCCTCAGGTTACCGTGGCACAAAGCGCGACTCATATAGTGGGTTCACGCAGGTGATTCAGGGTATTACACGCTCGCATCCTACCGATCCCGTGTATGATGATAAAGGCAACTTCAACTATGTTGGCGTTGACAACCCTGTCGCCACGCAGGGACGTGACAAGACTGGTTGGACCAAGGACATCAACCAGGAGGTGTTCCTCATAGGAACGGCAGAGGTCAAGCCAATAAAGGACCTCAGCATCAAGGGAGTCTACTCTTGGCGCAACTGGACAGATGACCAGCTTGGATTCAAGAAGACTTGGGGTTATGGCACATACAGCTCAGGCGACCGCTATGCTTACGTGCGCAACTACAACTACGACTTTCTCACCGGCCAGATCCTTGTCAACTACAACAAGTCGTTCGGCGACCACAACCTCGCCGTGCTTGCTGGTTTGGAGTCGTATGACGTGAAGTATCGCTATGTCACTGCTACCCGTCAGGGCGGCGGCAATAACAACCTCGACGAGTCGCTCAACACTCTCGATGCTTCTTCACAAAAGAACTCGAGCGGTGGCACGGAGATGACGCGTCTGTCATACTTCGGCCGCTTGCAGTACAACTACGCCGGCAAGTACCTCTTCGAGGCCAACATCCGTCGTGATGCTTCTTCACGCTTCCCCAAGGCTACCCGTTGGGGTACGTTCCCTGCATTCTCCGCAGGCTGGCGTATCTCTGAGGAGAAGTTCATGAAGAACGCCGATTGGTTGAGCAACCTCAAGTTGCGTCTCGGTTGGGGTAAGACAGGTAACGAGGAGTTGTCATCGTCTGACCTCTATCCGTCAGTGGCTACTTATGCATATGGATCTACCATGTTCGACAACTTGCTCTACTCTACTGCTTACGAGAGCCGTCTCGTGAACGACAAGCTGAAGTGGGCTACAGTTACCAACTACGAGCTTGGTCTTGATGCCGGATTCCTTGACAACAAGATCACGATGGAGCTTTCAGTCTATAAGAAGAAGACCAACGATATGCTGCTCTACTTGCCTCTTCAGGGCGTAATCGGTATGTCGGCACCGGCACAGAATGTGGGTAGCGTGCAGAACACTGGTTTTGAGCTCACACTTGGCCACAACAACCGCATTGGCAAAGACTGGAAATACAATATGTCGCTCAACATGTCTTACAACAAGAACAAGATCCTTGACATGGCAGGCACAGAAGGCCCAACAAGTGATTCCAACATTTGGAACCTTGAGGGATATGCCATAAACTCTTACTATGGATATGTGGCCGACGGCTTGTTCCGCACACAGGAGGAACTCGACAAGGGTCCTAAGCGCACTGGCAACGAGAAACTCGGCGACATCCGCTATAAGGATCTCGACGGCGACGGCAAGATCACGGCAGCTGGCGACCGCCAGATCATTGGCAACCAGTTCCCTAACTGGACAGGCGGTTTCAACTTCAGCGTGAGCTACAAGAACTTTGAGTTGAGCGGACTTCTCCAAGGAGCATTCGACTGCAAGCGCTACTATAATGGCGAGTGTTCATACGCCTTCTTCAACAGCGCATCTTGCTTGAACAAGCACTGGAACCGCTGGAGCGAGGAAAATACGAGCGGCACTTTCCCACGTTTGTCTCTTTCATCGCAGACAAACTATCAGTTGTCAACATTCTGGTTGCAGGATGCATCATACGTTCGCATGAAGAACCTTATGCTTTCTTATACATTGCCGACAGAGGTGATCAGGCACATCGGTTTGTCGTATGCACAGGTATACGTGACAGGCGAGAACCTCTTTACCATCTCAGGGCTTGACAAGGGTCTTGACCCAGAGTCTGGCAATTCTCGTGGCTGGTCATACAGCAACGTGAGAAAGATTTCACTTGGTGTTAAACTTACATTCTAAAAAAGCAAAACATGAAGAGTAAAATATTTAATATAGCGCTGGCTTTTGTCGGAATGGCTGCCCTTTCATCGTGCAGCGACTTCCTCGATAAGGCGCCAAAGGAAGAACTCTCCGACGCAAGTTTCTGGAAAACCAGCACTGATGCTGAGATGTATGTCAGCGACATTTACAACTATCTCAGTTGGTCAGCAGATGAGGCCATCAACACCGATGACGCCACAATGGGTATCAAATGGGCAGCAGGCAACGAGGCCAAGGGTGTGTATGATCCTTCCGACTACGGATGGAGTGGCGAGTACACCTACATACGTGAGGCAAACTTGGCATTGGAGAAGATACCAACAGTGCAGATGGACGATGAGACACGTAAGAAGCTCGAAGGACAGGCTTACTTCTTCCGTGGCTACATCTATTGGAACCTTATACAGACTTACGGTTCTGTGCCTTATGTTGATAAGCCTCTGACTCTTTCCGACCTCAATGACATTGAGCAGTCGTCGCGTGAGGAAGTTTACACCAAGGCTCTTGCCGATCTCGACAAGGCTATCGAATATCTTCCAGAGAAGTGGGAAGGCACTGGTGTCGGACGCGTAACCAAGGGCGCAGCTCGTGCCGTAAAGATGCGTGCTGCCATGTACTATGGCGACAACCAGACTGCTGCAAACGAGGCTAAGGCCATCATTCAGTCAGGCAATTACGAACTTTGGGACAAGAACAATACTGGCAAGTATGCCAACTTGTTCTGGGAAGAGACTGACGGATGTGCCGAGAACATCCTCTACATACAGTACAACAAACCTAGCAAAACCAATTATCTCATCGGTTGGGAGTGCTTCCCTACACTCGGTTGGGGTGGCATGGATCCAACGCAGGACCTTGTGGATGCATTTGAGGATACCGACGGAAGTCCAATCTATAAGACCAACGATGCTGGCGTGGTTGATCGCGACGACAACGGCAACCCAACAGCCAATAGTCCGCAGCTCTCGAAGAAATTCGACCCTGCTGACCCATTCAAGAACCGTGACCCACGACTTGAGGTATGCGTTCTGCACGATGGTGAGCAGATGTATGGCGTGACAATCCATGTGGCACCTTTGAAAAGCAGCGGCAACACAGGTATTGGTCGCCACGGTGATGCCACCGAGACAGGCTACTACCAGCAGAAGTGGCTCGACCCTGCAATTGCCCCGTCGTCAACGGGTTGGGACATGGGCAAGGACGAGGTTATAATCCGCTATGCGGAGGTGCTTCTGACTTATGCTGAGGCCATGAACAACCTTAACCCACTCTGCGCTGAGGCTTTCGATGCCGTGAACCAGGTTCGCGCTCGTGTAGGTATGCCGGCGTTGCAGAACACCGACTCTAGCAAGCCAACCTATTGTGGCACCAAGGAAGAACTCTTGAAGCGAATCAAGAACGAGTGGCGTGTGGAGTTTGCCCTTGAAGGTCCGATACGCAAGTGGAACCTTCGCCGTTGGGGAGATGCCAAGGCCGTGCTCAACCGCAAGTATCACAGCATGGTTTGGACACTCAATGGCGAGACGTTCATTCCGTATGTTGGCACAGAGCATGTAGAATTGGCAGGCAGCAAGTATAGCGACAACAACTATATCTATCCGATTCCGCAGACCGAGATGGATCTCAATTCCAAGCTTAAGCAGAATCCTGGATATGGCGCTGAATAAGACATACTGAACAATAACTAATAAAAAGAAGTGTACTGTTTATGGATTGTACATCCAATCCCTTTTCAGTACATTTCTTTTTTATCTTTCTCTAAAAAGCAAGCAATGAGAGCTCGTTTACACTATTTGGTGGCAATAGTGCTGTTTGTTGTCGTTTACGTATCGTATAGCGATTTGCTGTCGCATGTGCTTTACTACAATGAGCAACACCAACTATTCCTCTTTACCGCCGACTATTTCAGTAGCCACACATTGACCGAGTGGCTCACTGCTTTCGTCGTGCAGTTTTTCTACTATCCCGTTTTAGGTGCCGCCGTCATGAGCGCGTTAATCACTGGCGTGTACCTTATGACGTGGCGCATTCTCACGGCTCTGACCCTTCGCGAGGACGTGTTGCGTCTGTCGCTCATACCCGCCATGGCTCTTTGGGTATGGACAGCACGCCTGTCAAATACGCTGTCGGTAGTGGTATGGAGCTTCATTGCGTTAGGCATTTTGGCATTGGCCATGTGCTTTTGGGTTAAAGGCAAGAGGGTAAGGCTATCATCGTTGAAAGGATGGAATTATGCCGCAGTCAACATTGCTTCAGTCGTAGTCATTACATTGTTTTCGGGCTATAGCTTCATGCGCACTTTCTCGATGAGCGAGTTTCGTATGCTCAAGGCGCAGCAAGCCATAGACCACCACGACTGGGACGCTGCATTGCACCACACCGAGCGTTATCTCAGCAACACCAGTCAGGCAAACCCTTTGATTTTCTATTTCCACAATCTTGCGCTCTACAACAAGGGCCAACTTCTCGACCGGTTGTTTGAGTTCCAGCCCGTCGTTGGTGTCAATGCGCTCTACTTTCCATGGCAGAGCCGCACGCGCGAGACGGAGTATGGCCACTACTTGCTCGAACAACTCGGATGCGTAAACGATGCGCAGCACTGGGAGTTTGAGGCTATGGTGGTATGGGGCGAAACGGCTCCACGACTCATAAACCTTGCCCGCTACAACATTATAAACGGGCGCAAAGCCATTGCGCGAAAATACATTGCAAGGTTGCGTCAAAGCCTGTTTTACCGCAACGAGGCCGATGCTCTTGAGGCATACGTGGAGAGTGGTAAGGTGCCAGGCTTGCATGTTTTCAGTACAAGCGAGCCACGGAAAGCCAATTTCATAAACGTGGAGAACATTGGGCCTAACTTGCAATACGTGCTTGATAACGACCCACGAAACCGAATGGCTTACGACTATCTGATGTGCGACCTCCTGTTGTCAAACAACTTGCCGCGCTTCGTTGACAATCTTCCTCTCTGCAAGCAATTCCATCCCGAAGGAATGCCGCGCATCTTCGAGGAAGCTCTGATCGTATACCAAATCGGTGGCAACGATACAAAGGGCATGCAGCCTTCTTATGAAACGCGTGGACGTTTCCAACAGTATGCGCAGCTTGCGCAGACTGGCAACATGGCGGCGCTACAGGCTCAGTTTGGCAATACCTATTGGTTCTATCTCAACTATGTGAGTCCGTACGGCAACAAGTTGAAGAAATAAAAAGACAGCGAACAATTATGATAAAGCACATAATACTTTCCTTGGCCACGCTAGCGCTGCTTGCCGCGTGCGACGGTGGTTATAAGCGTCCCGATGCCTATGCCAAGACGCAGCCACATATATATCCCGACTATGCCGGTGTGACGTTGCCTTGCAACATAGCCCCGACCAATTTCCGCATTGAACAGACAGGCGATGCCTATCAGGTTGTCGTGACCTCAGGCGGCAAGGAATACATCCGCTCCGTGTCTGACGACGCTGATGTAGTGATGTCCGAGGATTCGTGGCACGAAATGCTCAATGCCAACAAGGGTGGAAAGATTACTATCACCATAGGCGTGAAGCGAGAGGGCAAATGGACAGAGTATCGCCCAATAACAAACATGATTAGTCGCGACACCATCGACTCGTATCTCGCTTATCGACTTATTTACCCAGGCTACGAGTTGTGGAACGAGATGGGCATCTACCAGCGTAACCTTACCAATTTTGATGAGATCACTATACTCGATAACCGTTCATTCGGTAAGAAGTGCGTCAACTGCCACACGTTTCGCCAGAACTCGACAAGCGACTTCATGGTACATGTGCGAGGCAAGAATGGCGGCACGCTCATCAGTCAAGGCGGTTCCGTGCGCAAGGTAACGCCACGTTGCCCTACTGTCAAGATGGGAGCTACTTATGCGAGATGGCATCCAAGCGGACAATTCATAGCGTTCTCTATGAACGAGATACAGCAGTTTTTCCATTCGAGCGGTCTGAAACCAATCGAGGTTAGCGACCTCGCCGCCGACATAGGCGTGTACGATATTAAGCATGACGTGATAATAACCTCGCCAGAATTGAGTGGCGATAGCGCCATGGAGACATTCCCCGAGTGGAGTCCAGACGGCAAGACGCTGTTCTTCTGCCGTGGCAACGCCTACACAAAAGACACTCCCTTCGACAGCTTGCGCTACGACTTGTGGAGTGTGACATTCGACGCCAAGACCCGTCAGTTCGGTACGCCCAAATGCTTGTACAAGGCAAGTGCCTCGCGCCATACCGTCAGCCTGCCACGTGTGTCACCTGATGGACGCTATGTTGTGTTCGTTGAATTCAACTATGGCAATTTCTCCATATGGCATCCCGAGGCCGACCTTGCCATACTCGATTTGAAGACTGGTCGCGTGCGCCGTCTCGACGAGCTTAATAGCCCGAATGTAGAGAGCTTCCACACGTGGTCGTCGACTGGACGATGGATGGTGTTCAGCAGCAAGCGCATGGATGGCGGTTGGGCACGCCCCTACTTTGCCCATTTCGACAAACGCACAGGGCGTTTCACCAAGCCATTCGTATTGCCGCAGAAGTCGCCGACGTTCTACGACACTTTCATGAAGACATACAACTTGCCTGAACTGATAACCTCGCCCGTTGTGAATCAAAAGGAACTAGTTGAGGCCATTGGGCATTAGCGGTACCTTTCGGCTATGCACTCCGCCTCGATGAGCCATTCGGGGCGGCAGACTTTCGCGTGTACGATGACGAAGGGCGTGTTTGGGAAGCGCTTGCGGAAAATGGAGTCAACGGTTTGATAATCGCAGATGTCTCGCAGATACACTATGAGGTAGCGGATGTCTGCCAGCGTGGCATCGCCGTCGGAAAGGAGAGCACCGATGTTCTCAATGAGCCGCTCGGCCTGAAGGCTCACGTCGCCGACGTGCATCACGTTTCCGTGGCAGTCGATGCTTGCCGTGCCCGAAACGTAATAATGCATCGTGCTGCCCATGTCGAGCCGTGTGGCGCGCTCAAATGCCACTCCATATTCGTGAGTGGGGTTGAGATGGTCGAGGGCCTTAAGATATTTCTTTTGTGGTTCCACGATATGCGGATAGGTAAGGAAGTCTATAGCCACACACGCATGGCGCGATTGGCTGTCGCCTCCTATTCCGGTTGAGGCTATGAAGTGGGTGTCGGCAGTAAGTCCGTATAGGGCGAAGATGTCGTTGCGAGCCCTCACCACCCCACTATAGTTTACATCTATGTCGCTTATGTATATCCACGTGCGCACGAGGTGCGTCTTCATGTCGAGACCCTTCTCCTTGAGATAGGCTACATATTTGTTGAAAAGCTGTAGGGTTTGCAGATAAGAGCTTTGGCCGATGGCTTCGTCGTCGCTGAGGCGCATACTATGAAACGTAAGGCTTTCAGAAAGGTCTGTCGTCTTCAAGAGCACCACCACCTTGCATCCATTGAGAGGTGCCTGGCCAATGATGCTGCAAGGGGCTTTTGACAACAAGTCGCAGAAAGCAGATGATGTTTTCAAGGCGGCGTATTGATTCTGTATATCGCTCAAAAACACCTTGGAATAAGCTATTTGCCTTCCCGCTGAAGACTCGTTGGAAAGATATTCTTTCAGCGTCGCACCCATTTCAGACAATTGCTCCTGAAACAAGCCTCTTCTTTCGGGATAAAAAAAATTATATTTCTCCATGATATATCCTGTGCTTTATGCCTCAATACTTTGCAAAGGTATTCATTATTTGACGAATTTTATAGTGCGGACGCAAAAAATACCAAACATTGTGTATTCCTTTTTATCGATTCCTCGTCGTGTCTCATCTGTTTATACATGATTTTTCCTTGAAACTTATCAAATAAATGACTAATTATTTTGCAAACTCGTTTTTTTTTAGATATCTTTGCCGAGTATAACTGTTAAGACAATGGACAAACCAAAGATATTATTGAGTTTCGACACTGAGGAGTTTGACCTGCCCCGTGAGCATGGAGTCGACATCTCCCTTGAGGAAGGTATGAAAGTGTCGATTCGCGGAACCAATCGCATACTCGACTGTTTGAAGCAGAACCATGTGAAAGCAACCTTCTTCTGCACTGCCAACTTCGCAAAGAACGCCCCTGAGGTGATGAAGCGCATCATGGATGAAGGGCACGAAGTGGCTTGCCACGGAGTAGACCATTTCTCTCCACAGCCTACAGATGTGGAACAATCAAAGAAAGTTATCGAAGGTCTATATGACGTACGCGTCAATGGTTATAGGCAACCCCGCATGTTTCCCGTATCCAATCAGCAAATAAAGGATGAAGGTTATCTGTATAATTCTTCGCTTAATCCAGCGTTTATTCCTGGCCGATACATGCATTTAGACATGCCCCGAACATGCTTTATGCAAGACGGAGTATTGCAGATTCCGTCTTCCGTTACCCCTATTATTCGCTTCCCCTTGTTTTGGTTGGCAAATCATGTATTGCCCGTCAGATTATATCATTGGATGATTAGACGGACATTGAGGCATGATGGATATTTCACCACCTATATGCATCCATGGGAATTTTGCAACCTTAGAGAACATCCAGAATGGAAGATACAAGCTATTATCAAGATGAACTGTGGCGATGAGTTGTTGAAGAGACTGGACGGCGTGATTAAGATGCTAAAAGCCACGGGTGGAGATTTCGTGACATATACTGTTTTTGCACAACAAAAAATCAAAGATTTGTCGAAATGCTGATAGGTATCTTACGGAAGCTTTTTTATGACAAGTCTTTTGTGCGTTTCGTCCTGGTAGGTATTGTCAATACCATAGTCGGACTAACGGTAATGTTTTCATGCTACAATATTTTGCACCTTGGATATTGGCTTTCCTCGGCAACAGACTATGTCTTGGCAAGTATTGTGAGTTATTTTCTGAACAAACATTTCACCTTTGGTTATCATGAGAAGGGATGGTGGTCGCTTGCGAGGTTTGTTTTGAACATTGCTGTCTGCTATTTTATTGCGTTCAGTCTGGCTCGTCCCATGGTAAGATTCTGCCTTTCACACATTGGATGGGAAATGGAAGTAAGCCTGTTGGAAAATATATCAATGTTGATTGGCAGCGGTTTGTTTGTGGTAATCAATTACTTAGGGCAACGCTTCTTTGCCTTCAAGCAAAGTGAATGATATGAATAAGAAAAAAGTTACAATTCTGATTCCGTGTTATAATGAACAGGAAACTTTGATGAATCTCTTTGAGGCTCTCGAAGATTTGATGGGTAACAATAAGAAATATGACTGGGAAGTATTGTTGATAAACGATGGAAGTACGGACAACACTTTGTCGATTATCAAACAGCTACGAGCCAAGGATTCTCGTTTCGGCTACATCAGCCTGTCTCGTAACTTTGGCAAGGAAAGTGCGATGTTGGCAGGCTTCGACCATGCTTCGGGTGATTGCGTTGTTATTATGGACGCTGATTTGCAACATCCACCACATGTTATCCCCCAAATGTTGGAGAAATGGGAGCTTGGATACCAAGATGTCTATGGCAACCGTTTGTCAAGAGGCAAGGAAAGTTGGCTCAGAAAGAAAGCCTCGCTTCTGTTCTATCGCCTTTTGCAAAAGACAGCAAGATATGACATTCTGCCCAACGTTGGTGACTTCCGCTTATTAGACAAAGCATGCATAAATGTACTCAAGCAATTAAGAGAAAGCGAGCGTTATACGAAGGGAATGTATGCTTGGATTGGCTTTAAGAAATGTGGAGTTGATTTTGAGACACAAAACCGCGTTGGTGGGGAGTCGCACATGAATTTGCACACTCTGTTACATTTGGCGATAGATGGTATTACTTCTTTCACCGTGGCACCATTGAGATGGTCGGCGTATTTAGGCATCATCGTCTCTTTTGTAGCATTTGTTTTCATGTGCTACACCTTGTTAAAGACCATGGTCTTAGGTGATCCGGTGCAAGGTTACCCCACCATGATGACTGTGATATTGTTTATGGGTGGTGTTCAATTGCTCTCGCTTGGTATTATCGGAGAGTATTTGGGACGTATCTTCAATGAGTCGAAAAATCGCCCAGTATATGTTGCAGCGGAGGTAGAGACTGATGGCTTTTCTCTCTCCTCTGTTGTGGAGTCAAATTTGTCAAAGCCAAAGGAGTAGTTCTCTCAAAATAACTTTCCGCCGCATAAAAAAGTCAGCAATGTCTGTTCTAAGGCATTGCTGACTTTTTTATGCGGTGTTAAAACTAAGCGGTAGTTCGAAGGTTCGACTAATCAGTCGATAACCTCTAAGTTCCAATTCCACTTGTCGAAATAGAGGTTGCCACCTTTCCATTCGACTTCACCACGCTGGAAATCAACGGTTTCGCTGCGTGGCCATGTTTTCGTTGGGAAAAGGCTTTCTCCGAAGTCAGAGTTGACAACCATCCTCCAAGAGTCTATGCCACCGAGGAAGAACCACTTCTCGTTCTCGTTCTTGGCATAAGTAGGGATGCCGAACGACATGTCCACCGGTACCCAGCCAATGCCTTCGAAATAAATCTCACCCCAGTCATGGAGATTTTCAGCGTTGGGATGCATCATGAATCCACTCTCGAAATGTGCTGGAATGCCGCTGATGCGACAAAGTGTGAGGAAGAGAAGGGTCACTTGACCACAATCGCCGTGATGGTTCTCAAGCACGTATTCCGGTATGTTCTCTATCGTTGAATATTCTCGTGCCGAAGCCCAAGGGAAGTTGTCGTTTACCCACTGGAACATTCGTTGAGCCTTTATCACGGGGTTCGTCACTCCTTGCGTAAGACTATCCGCCAACTGTCTCAGTCTTGGGGTGAAGACCATGTGGCGGTCGCGCTCGGACGTGTATTTCTTGTATAGGGCGGAACTCGTGTCGTATGGCTTAACGTCTTTCGATAGGATATTAAACCAACTGCCATTTGTCACATACTCAAACTCCTCTGAGAATATGGTAGGCTTCCCTGCCTCGGCCTTCTTTTCCATATAGACGGTCGAATGGGCGCATTCTACCGGCGAGCGCTGGTATTGGCTCTCGCTTGTAGACAGCAATTTCACATTTTTCTGTCTTGCTATGTCTGTCCTCGGGAACGGAAGCCAGCAACGAATGGTCTCGCCACTGGGCACTGCGTCTGCCTTTACGGTTAATGTGTACCTGACCTTGATTTTCTTTGGTTCAGCTATGCTGTTTTTGTCGCTTGGGGCACTGGCTATTATCTTGGGAATGTTCACCATGTCGGCTTTTTCCGAGCCTCCTAAGGCTTCTCCGTCTTTCTTCAGCTTAATGGCCCTACAAGCATTGTCGATGCGGAACAAGTTGGGTGCGGCATTTTGAAAATACTTCTTTTCACCGTCAATGACACGCAGCTCCAAGGCGCCAGTCTTCTCCCATTCTCTCATCTGGTTATCAGTGACATTGGGGATATAACGATGAATGTAGTCCAACACACTCTTCTCATCCTTGCAGAAATCCACGAGCAGGCGATGGTGCAAGTCTGCCTCCCATGAATACCCCATGGAGCAACTTTGGGCGAACATTGTCGAAGGTGATAACAAGCCGATGGCCATGCCAGCAAGATATATAAATGTTTTCATTGGCATATCGTTTTAAAAATTAGCCTATTCTATTATTGAAGATGCTACGGCATTGGCAACATAAGAGCGGAGTCCGACAACGTTGCCTTTGCCAGTGGGATGAACGCTGTTGGTGAGAAGTATCACGCTGATGTCGTTGACAGGGTCGATGACGATGCTTGTACCCGTGAACCCAGTGTGCCCATAGGTTTCAGCGCTCAGCATGTCGCCATTGTTTGAGGCATAGTCTGAATAGCAATCCCATCCTGGCGTGCGTCCGAATTTAGCCGCCCTTCTTGGAACCGTTCGCATGGCCTTTACTGCCGACGGACTTAATAGGTGACGTCCATTCCAAGAGCCTCCGTTTTGAAGTGCGGCGCAAAGTATGGCAATGTCCTCAGCCGTGGAGAAAACACCAGCGTTGCCAGATATTCCGCCATTGATGATGCGGGCCAATGGGTCGTGCACCACTCCTTGAAGGCATTTGCCGTCGTCCTGCTTCTCGGTTGGGGCGCACAACTTGGCGAGCGTTGAGGATGGCGTATAATCAGTATGGCTCATGCCAAGGACATCGAATATGTGTTTCTTTGCGAAAACGTTGAGACTCTCACCAGAGATAGTCTCAATGATTCGTTGCAGCGTGATGTAATTGATGCAACTATATTGAAAATCAGTGGTTGGCTCAAAATCGCGTTTGCAATGAGAGATATACTCTATCAAGCCGTCGCGATTAGGTGCGCCATATTTTTCCTTCACTTTGTTGACATCAGCGTATGGGGGCAGTCCGGAGATGTGGGTCATCAAGTCTACTACACGTATTGAAGTGACGTTGCCCGCAGAGTCTTTCCAGTTTTCAAACCCAGGAATATATTTGTCTACACGGTCGAGAAGTCTAAGCTTGCCCTGTTCAATGAGAATCCAGGCGCAGATGGCCGTCGACATTGACTTGCTGCACGATGCCATGTCGAAGACAGTTTCCGTGGTCATTTTCTCAACTTTCGGGAACACACTTTTATTGCCATAAGCCTTGAGGTACGCTATCTTCCCATGGCGCACCACGCAAAGCACGGCTCCTGGAGTGGCGTTCTCGGCTATAGCCTTGTTGATGGCACTGTCGGCATAAAGAAGTCGCGAGGCGGATAACCCTACTTCCACCGGTACGCAATGTTTGAGACCTTGCGCATTGACATTGATGATGCCAAGCGTTAGTGCAATGATTAATAAAATTTTCTTCATAATCTCTCTTTGTTATTCCTTAGCTTTATTACGACGAATCAACAAGCACAACCCGATGAAAGTGAACAGGGCGTTAAGGATAAGCAACTCATAGCTGAACTTATATCCATTGAACCATGCCTCGGAGTTTTCTTGAAGGATAAAACATAGTATCGGCGACACTATAGCGACAAGAGGCACAAACTTGTCTTTTGTCTTTGCCTTCACCAATATGCCGAAGGCGAACATTCCAAGAATTGGACCATAGGTATAGCTGGCAAGCACGTAAACGGCATCTATCACGCTGGTGTTGTTGAGAAGCCCGAAGACATAGATGACAACAGCCATCAACAGTGCCATGCAGACGTGAACGGTCTTGCGTGTCTTGGTCAATGACGTGGCATTTGCCGCGTCGTCTTTCTTCTTGTCGGCGTCAAGGATATCGAGCGTGAACGATGTGGTAAGGGCTGTGAGTGCGGAACCTGCTGCCGAATATGCCGCGGCGAACAAGCCAACCACGAAAAGCACGCCGACAATGCCAGGCAGGTATTGACTTGTGGCCACTGCAGGGAACAAGGTGTCGCCAGTGGCGCTAATGCCAACCTTGGAGGCAAAGATATAAAGAAGCACTCCGAGCATCAAGAACAAGAGGTTTATGAAAAACTGGCAAACAATGCTAACCATCATGTTCTTTTGCGAGTCCTTATAGTTGCGGCAGCTGAGGTTGCGCTGCATCATGTCCTGGTCAAGGCCCGTAGTGGCAATCATGGTGAATATGCCGGCTATGAACTGCTTGAAGAAGTATCGCTTGTCGTTGACATCATCAAAGAAGAACACTTGGCTCATGCTGCTGTTGGATATCGACTGGAACATTCCCTTAAAGCCAAGGTTGAGTTCTGATGATATGAAGACGATGCTGAGAACAACCGAGAGGATGAGGCACAACGACTTGAGCACGTCGGTCCAAATGACCGACTTCACGCCTCCTTGATACGTATATACCCAAACGAGGAACACGGTGACTAATACGTTTAATATGAAAGGTAGATGGAATGGCTCGAACACAAGCAACTGGAGGGTAAGGCAAACGAGAAAGAGCCTCACTGAAGCGCCAAGCATCTTCGAGATGAAAAAGAACCATGCTCCGGTCTTGTGCGAGCGTGCCCCGAACCTGTCCTCTAAATATTGGTATACCGACACCAAGTTCATTTTATAGAACAGGGGCACCAAGACAAACGCTATGATGAACTGTCCCACGACAAATCCCATCACCATTTGCAGATAAGAGAAGCTCTTGTCTGCCACCATGCCAGGAACCGACACGAATGTCACGCCCGACAGGAATGAGCCCATTGTGGCTATAGCCACGAGAAACCACGGTTGCTTCCTGCCTCCAAGGAAGAAGCCTTGGTTGTCGGTTTTTCTTCCGGCAAGCCAAGACACGGTGAATAGTATTATGAAATAGGCTATTATTGTTATGGTTACGGTTATCGGACTCATGTGGTTTCGTTTTACTTGTTGTCTTATGTCAAAGGTTCACTTTCACTTTCTTCGCCTTGCTTTCGTTCGACATCCTGTCGAGGGCGGTCACTATGTAGGTATACTTCTTTTGTCCCTTGTCGTATGGGAGTTTATAGTAAGTGTCTGAGGTTATGGCGACGATTTTTGAAGGGTCATTCGTGTTCACCTTCTCGCCCTTGGCGAAACGATATATCACATATTGCTTTGCCATGTCGTTCCATTGCTTTCCGCGTGGTATAGACCAAAAGAGGATGTAGCCATCGCTCGTCCATACGGCTTTTACCTTACGTGGCTTCTTTGGACGCTTGTTGTCGATGAAAGGCATCAGGGGTTGTAAGGCTGGATATTTCCAGTAAGCCGTGCGCAACACAGAGCCATAGTTGCCCACATTGTCCTCAACCGCTTGGGCGTACCAAAGCACGGTGCCTTGAACGTTGTGCGCTGACTGGTGCAGCTTGTGCTTTGCCGGCATTTGGTTGATATTGGGATTGTCGAGGTCCGTGGAGTTTGCCGTACCTGTGACATTCTCGCCAATGAATAATGGGCGGTTTGCCGCATACTTGTCCCACCAGTTTATGAGGGTCTTATAGTCAGCTACACGGTTGCCAATGTCCCAATAAAGCTGAGGCACACAATAGTCTACCCAACCATTGTTGACCCAGAGAAGAACGTCAGCATAAAGGTCGTCATAGTTTTGCAAACCTTTTGTGGCAGATCCGTTCTTGGGGTCACTTCCTTGGTTGCGGTATATGCCGAACGGAGACACGCCAAACTTCACCCAAGGCTTGCGTTTGTGTATTGTCTCGTTGAGTTGCTTTATAAAACGGTTTACGTTGTCGCGTCGCCAATCGCCTATTTTCCTGAAACCTCGCGGGTTGGCACGGAATATCTCCTCGTCTGGAATGCTCTCGCCCGCCACGGGATATGGATAGAAATAGTCGTCGATGTGAAAACCGTCTATGTCATAACGGCTCACAATATCGTCAACCACCTTGCAGGTATAGTCAGCGGCTTCCTTAAATGCTGGGTTCAGGATAAGCTGTCCGCCATACGAGAAAGTCCACTCTGGATGTTCTGCTGCCACATGGTTGCTTGCGAGTAGAGACGTGCCCTTTGTCTTTGCCCTGAAAGGGTTGATCCATGCGTGTATCTCCATTCCGCGTCGGTGGCATTGGTCTGTCATCCATTGCAGCGGATCCCAATAAGGATTTGGTGCCTTGCCTTGTTGTCCGCTAAGGTAGCGACTCCAAGGCTCATAATCGCTTTTGTAAAGGGCGTCACATTCTGGGCGCACTTGGAAGATGATGGCATTCACGCCATCAGCTTTCAACACGTCAAGCTGTCTGCTCAGCCTTTGCTGTATCACTTGAGTGGACAAACCTTGAAACTGCCCGTTGACGGCTTGTATCCATGCGCCTCGAAACTCTCGTTTTTGCGCGAACGAACCTATTATGGATAATAATAGTATTGCAATAATATAGAATCGTTTCATAATGTCGACAAAGTTACAAAAAAATAAGGGCATGAACAATACGTTCATGCCCTTATTTTTATCTCTTTGCTCAAAGAATGATAATATTGCGTTCTTTGTGATATTATAGCTTTCAGAATCTATAACCAATTGTAAACAAGACCTGGTGACGGTTTGCGCTGACCTTTTTTGCATCGGTAATGTTAGCGTAGGTCGCGTCCTTATCGCTTGAAGGATAGTAGCTCATGAATGGATAGAACTCGCCTGCGGTGTGGCTATACTGATAGGCTATGTCGGCAAAGAACTTGTTGAATGTGAAGCCAAGGCCACATGTGAAGCGGTTGGTCGCCTTCCAGTTGGTATAGTCGGCTGATGTGGCATATCCCACGCCGGGAGACTGAAGTGAACCGTCACGATAAGCGTTGTCTTTGAACTGAGGCGACATATAGTTGTAACCCACGCGAATTGCCAATTGTGGCATTGGCTTATACTCCAAGCCTACCTTCAGCAAGTGAACACCCTTGAGGTTCAACTCGGCGTCTTTGTTCATCACGTCGTCCGAACTGGTGTTGGAATAATAGCTTCCTGTCCAGCTGTCATAATATGACGTGCCGTCATTTATACGGTTGTCTATGGCGCCATATTTCTGATACTCATACGTGAGTCCCACGGCGATGTTGTTGCCAAAAGTGTTTCCCAAGCTCACGCCAAACTTCCACGGCGTGTAAACCTTATACTCGTAGTCGCTTGTGTTGCCAATCTGGTTGTCTGTTTTTACAGGATAGAGTGTGAGGTCATAAGCTCCATGCATTGTCAAATCGTAGAATACCGGAGTGTTGACATACAAGCCGATACGGAAAGGCGACTCGCCAACGGGACGGAATATGGCACCAAACTTAACGTCGAAACCAGTGCCGTCGATCTTCAGCTGCTCATAGTTGTCAGACAGTGCGCCTGTGGCGTCGTTCTCAGCATAAATCTTGTTGCCACGATAGTTTACGTCGTGCAAGCCAAACGTGACACCAAGGAATACGCGGTCGTTGATGTTTCCGCTGATGTTGAAGTCGTATTCGCTGATGTAGCCATACTCATGCTGTCCGTAAGCGTAGGATGTGGCATTAAAATAATCCATTGCCCCTTTCTTGTCGTTGGCAAGAAAATGCGCGTAACCATCGTCCACGGCGTTCCATGCCATGCTCCCTTTCTGTGCTAAACCGTTGAAGTATTTTGCTGCGCTGAGCTTGCTGAGCGAGGCATTGTTGAGCGAGCCGCTCGTTGAGAGAATTTGGTCGAAGTTGCGGCTCTTGTGGTAGTTGAAGCCAAGGTTTAGCCAAGAACTGCTTCCTGTCCTCGATGCCCATACGAAGCCCACCTGGTCGAAACTGGCGTTCGTAGCTTCGCCCTTGAAGTTCAAGCCTTTGTCTTTCTTGGAGTTCTCGCCCGACTGAGAGAGTAAGCCACCGGTAATGGCAAACTGCGACTTGCGAAAGAGTCCGATGCCGGCAGGGTTCGACTGCATTGTAGACAGGTCTGCGCCCAACGCTTCCATGGCTCCGCCCATGCCTACATAGCGAGCGGTTCCATTCAGCTCATTCTCTATCAGTTTGGTATCTTGATATGTCTCTTGAGCCGACGCGGACATGGAAACCAGTCCGGAAGCGGCAAGCAAAAGAAAATATTTTGATTTCATGATGTTAACGTTTAAAATGCTTGGTTTATCTATATCTTACCGGTCACTACCCTTTTAGCGCCTTCCGCCACCGAAGTGGCCACCGCCGCCACCAAACGTGCCGCCTGAGCGTCCGCCACCGAAACTGCCGCCTCCTACACTGCCTCCACCGAAGCTTCCGCCACCAGTAGAGCCTCCGAACGAGCGTGTGCCGTATGAGTTGTTGTTAAATGACCGGTTGTTGTTGAAGTTGTTGTTAGTGGAGCGTGAACCAAACGAGCGGTTGCCAGCGCTGCGAGAAGTGTAATTGCCGAACGAGCGGTTGCCCTTGCTGGAACTGCCATAATTTCTGCCTGCGGTCCATGTGCGTTGACCAGTATAGCCACCAGAGTGCATACCTCCGTGGTTTACAACTACGGTGCCACCCCAGTAAGGAGCGTTCCAACCATACCAACCATGGCGATAGGGCCAACCCCAGCCATAGTAGCCATAATAATATGGGCTGTACCAACCAGCATAGCCGTAATACCATGGGTCATACCAACCGCCATACCATCCTCTGTACCAAGGGTCATACCAAGAGCCGTACCAACCGTAAGGGCCATAGAAGCTGTCGTAGAACCATGGATCGTAGAATCCGTCCCAACGCGACATGCGGCGTGTGTAAGTGTAATCGTCGCCATCGTCAAACCTAGCGCTGCCAGGATACACGTATGCCGTGTCTGCAACGGAAGACTCGCGATAGCTTCCGTCTCCAGGCATGAAGGTGATGATGTCATTGCCCAACGAGTCGGAGCCTATCTTTTGGTAATAGCTGTTCAACCTACCGTAGCGGTTGTATTCGTCTACTCCACGCTTGCTGCCGCAATAGTAGGTTTGCTTTTCCTCTTTAGGGGCAACTTTTTTGCTTGGCGTGAAGTATACATCGTCTTGTGCCATCGATGCCAGCGGCATCGCTCCCGCAAGAACTAATAGCATCAATAACTTTTTCATATCTTTACCTTTTAAATGATTGTCTTATTTTGTATGTTGCAAATTTAATGCCTTTTCTATTGCAAATTTACGGAAAAACCCTAACCATTGGTAGGTTTTCCCCTATTTTTTTTACTTTTGCACTGATATTTATATTACATTTTCATTTGATAGCATTACTATTATGGAATATTTAGAGGCGGAGTTCACCATAACGTGCCCAGAAGGTCTTTTACAGACAGCGCGTGACCTTTTGGCAGACGCGGCAGCTACTTCGGGTTTTGAGTCGTTTGAAGACACCGACAATGGCATGAGAGGGTATGTTCAAAGCGCGCTTTTCGATGAAGAGGAACTGAAATCGCAATTGAGCGACTTCCCTTTACCAGATACCAACGTCTCATACACCATAAGGCAGGCAGAGGACAAGGACTGGAACCAAACGTGGGAAGACAACGGTTTCGACCCGATTGACATCGACAATGGAAAGATGCTCGTGGTTGATGCAAACCATTGCGACGGCTTTTCTTTGCCCAAGGCGGATAAAGTTATCAAGATAGACGCGAAGTTGGCGTTTGGCACTGGCACCCATGAAACCACACAGATGATTATCGCAACACTGCTTGATCTTGACGAGTCAAAAGTGTTGCCACTCAAGGGCTTGCGTGTGTTGGATTGCGGATGTGGCACGGGCATTCTTGGCATTGCAGCCTCAATGCTTGGCGTGAGTGAGGTGATAGGCTATGATATCGACGAATGGAGCGTGAAGAACACTTTGCATAACGCCGAACTCAACAACGTGGACAACGTCAAGGCTTTGTTGGGCGACGCGTCTGTTATAAAGACTATTGACGGGCAATTCAACATAGTGCTTGCCAATATCAACCGTAACATATTGCTTCAAGACATGGCCGAGATGAGAGGCAAGATGGCTCAAGATGCTATCCTCATACTCAGTGGTTTTTATGAGGATGACATTCCTCTGCTTGTGGCGAAAGCTGAAGAGCTTGGGCTGAGCCTCATGAGGCAAAGGGCCAAGGGCGATTGGAGATGCCTCGTGTTCAAGACGCTTTAACAATCAATCACGGTAAGAGTGTCGCCGTCTACCTTGAAATGAATGTCATGGCCATCGAATGGCATTCCGTAGACGCGCGATGAGTCGTGTTGGTAATGTGGACGAGGGTCAAGTTCAAGGGTCTTGCGCAGCATTTCCGCGCGGCTTGCGCCTAAAAGCCGTACCGTTTCTTCGGGTATCACAACCTGCAGCCGTTTGATGGGAGTGCTATCCACAAAGCCAGACCTTACGCCTTCGTGACTGTCGGCGTAGGCAACGTAGGGCTTGATGTCGTAGATGGGTGTTCCGTCCATCAGGTCGGCGCCAAGAACGTGGAGTACAGACCCTTCCTTGGTGTTCCACTCGACGCTTTTCAGCCTTACGGAAGACAACCCCAAAGGGTTCGGCCTAAATGGTGAGCGCGTGGCAAAGACTCCCATGCGCGTGTTGCCCCCGAGCAATGGCGGCCTTACGGTGAGGCTGTTGGCAGAGTGCTTGTTGGCGCTAAAGCCCCAAATGAGCCAAAGGTAGTCGAACGCGTCTATGCCACGAAGGGCCTCGGCAGAACGGTATGGTTCTGTAAAGACGATAGTTCCTTCTATTTCTGCCACAAGTCCGCTCTGTTTTGGTATGCCAAACTTTGACGTGAATGGGGAATGGAAAAAGGCTATTGGGCTTATCTCCATGTCAGAAAGAAAAACGGGTGAATAATGCTATGATGAGCATGCCAAGAGTCTCTATGCCACAAACCACTGCCGGCGTATAAAGCCTGCAAGGGTTCTCTTTCGGACGAAACGGTTGGGCATACTTTCGGAGGTAATGCTGGAACAGATAGTAGCAAATGCTCGCGTTTACCAATCCAACGAGCATGCCGCATAATACGTCGCCAAAATAATGCACGCCAAGGTACACGCGCGACCAGCACATCAGAACTGCCCATAGGGCAAGTGCGTACGAAAGCACACTCCTACGAAAGACATAGGAGGCAAAGAAGAATGCCCCCCAACAGTTAGCCGCATGAGCCGACGGGAAACCATATCTCCCGCCTCGATAACCATCCACGACATGAATCAACGTGGAGATGGGGTTTTCAAGGTTGGCTGGGCGCAAACGATAAAACAACGGCCGAATGCCTGAAGAGACCATCTGGTCGCAAAGCGTGATTAAGATCACGACAACCAATAGGTTGCATATCACCGGCTTTAGTGGGAAATTGCGTATCATGACAACGAAAAGGCTCAAATAGAGTGGTATCCAAATGAAACGGCCTGAATACATCATCATGAAATTGTCAAGATAGCCGCAATGAAGGCCGTTAATGGCTAACGTGACGCTGGTGTCCCAATTCAGGAGCGTGTCAAACAATGACATGAGCAAGGTTGAAATCATCATCTTCTTTTTTTACCTTTTATCTATATCGTCAAACAACACCTGTAGCATGGCCTTGCCGGCGGTAATGTTAATGCCTTTCTTCTTTCCGGCATCGTAAACCACCTTTTGCTGGATGTTGTCGTAAATCAAAGAGTTATCATTTGTTATCATCCCAAAGCCGTCGTTTGGTAGGAAAAACGCGAAATGACTTACGGCAGGGTTCATCATGTCCTTGCTGAATATCATATCGTCATGTTTAACCCCCAACTGAGACAGCAACGTAGTAGCAATGTCTTGCTGCGAGCCGTAGGTGTCGATGGTCATTGGCTGCTTTATCGCGCCACCTGTCCAAACCAAAGGAATATGATAGCGCCACGGCTTGAAATTGTCGATATGCTCTGGCCATGCTCCGAGATGGTCGGGCACGAGTATGACAAGGCTATTGTCCCACTTTTTGCTGCGTTTGAGATAATCCACGAAACCTCCAACGCTGTTGTCTGCATAGGCGAAGGCGTTGAGAATCTTGTTCTTCAAACGGTGGTATGGCACGTCGAAAGGCTCGTGTGAGCTTGAGGTTTGAATTACCGTGAACCGAGGTTTGCCATTGTCGGGCACGGCTTGGAGGTCGTTCTCTACTCGCTTTATAAGCAAGTGGTCAGGCACTCCCCATTTGCTCAGTCGCTCGTTTATCGGGAAATCTACATCCTCAGTGATGTGCTTGAATCCTTGGTTTACAAGAAACGACCGCATATTGGTGAAGTCGGCGTCACCGCCATAATAATAATATGTGTCGTAGCCTTCTTTCTCAAGATGTGCCGTAATCGATGGCATATTGGCGGTTTTCTTCGGAAACTTCATCAGGCTCACTGTCGAAGGGGCGGGATAACCTTGTAATATCGAAACGAGTCCTCGATCCGTGCGGAAGCTGTTGGCATAGAATCTATTGAAGTACACGCCTTCGCGTTTCAGCCGGTTTATGTTGGGAGTGACTCCAGCCACGTTCGTCACCGAGTCGGAAAAGCTCTCCATTATTATGATATACACGTCTGGCTTTTTCACACCGGAGCGAAGTAAGCTCACTATGCTGTCTTGGGAAGCCTTGGGGTGTAATTGTCTATAAATGGAATGGGCTAAACCATCGTCCATGAAGCGATATTGTGTCGAGAAGCTCTCGTTGTGCGACACGCTTTCCATGAACGACAGGAGAGGGTTCACTGCCGCATGGTTTAGTTTTTGATCCGAGGAAAAATATGCTCTTCCCGAGTTCATTGTTGCCACGCTGACACCTCCACGGATAGGCAGGAACAACAAAGCGGTGAGGACAAGCAAGGGAAGCCACTGCCAACGAGAGGTTTTCTGCATGAACACGTCCCCACCCCATATACGCCAAAGCACATGGAAGGCCAAGAGTATGATTGCAATAACGAAGGCAAAAGCGACAATCCCAAGAAGAGCTTGCCACCAAACCACGCTTGCCATGGCTGACGTTGGAGAAGAGAAGATGAAGAACAGAGGGGTTGAATCGAGTGGATAACCCCAATATCCATAAAGGGCGATGTTGGCTACAAACGAAAGAGCCACAACCGCAGCTCCTATTAGCGACCAGCCGCCAACAATCATCATCATCAAGTTGCTAGCTTTGGACGAATGAATCACCTTGATTGCTAATCCGCTCACCGTCAAAACTAAAGCCGGTATGGCCGTGAGATAGCCAGCCATGGAAAAGTCGAGAGGCAAGCCATGCCAAATGACTTCAAAAAGACTGGTGAAACCGCCATAAATCAGCAGAAACAGCGGTTTTTGTAGCACAAAAAACAGTGTCCACAATAAGAAAGTGGACACTAAAAGCATGATTTTTTTTCTCATTGTAGGCAAAGGCTTATTAGCTAAGCTCGTCAAGCCCGCTCCATAGAATGGTTTGGCCGTCTTTGGTAAGCTCAAACCAAGGTTCCTCGTCGCGAAGGGATATGTCGTCGTAGTCGAACGGAAGCACCACGGTGTCGTGTCCGTCAGGAAGCACCAAACCCATCTTGCCATCCTTCTCGGCTATGACCGGCATGGAGACAAGGTCGTCAACGTATACAAACGGAGTGCGCAAGAAGTCGTATCTTGGATGAATAAGGACTGTTCCGTCAACATCCTTGATGCCATACTTGCCATTTTCCTCAAATACCTCATGGAACCTCACGTATTTCTCTTTCATGCGGTCCACGTAGAAGTCCATGGTCTCCTCATCGGCTACCATATTTACGAAATAGTTGTAAGAATCGCAAAAGTTTGCCATGGAGCGGGCTATTAGCATCTTCCAATCGAGATTGGCTATAACCTTACGGTTGAGGTCTATGTATTTGGCCATGACACGCTCACGTTCAGGAATAGAGAGCGTCTCAATTTGCTGTTCTACCTTCTCCAGCATCGACATTGAGCCACGTGCCTTGATGTAGCGGTGGATCTGTCGACCCATCTCCCCGGCAAAGAACTTATCCAATTGCTTAAGCTCTATTTCGTCACGGAATATACCATCGATTGCCATATCAAACTTGTGTTTAATGGTTTTTATTGTCTTTTCTGCAAATTTACAAACAATGATTGTAATTCCCAAAAAAAACCTTCACTTTATGTCGTTCCAAGAAGCTGCGAAAGGCAATTTGTCGTTTCACTAGAATGTCATTGCCTTTGCACTGGAAAGCCGTTGACATAGTACTGTAAAGCCGATTGCTTTCTAGTGCTATGTCAACGGGGATTTTTGTGGCAGGTAAATAGTGCTTTTGCATGACACGATTTGGGTTGTGTTCAGATGCTTCAACCTTGCTGATATGAAAAAGGGTTGAGAACCATTTTTAATGATTCCCAACCCTTTTCTATATTTACGAAAAGTGAATATTCGCCTAAGTTGAAATTAGTTGTTCTCAGGACGCAACTTGCGAACTGTTTCGCCTGCGCGCCACATCTCCATGTCGTGCATGGCCTGCAGCTCGGCGTTCAGCTTCTCGCGGTAGTCAGGCTGTGAGTTCTTGTCGATAGAAATCTGAGCCTCGTTGCCGCTCACCACTGAAGCGTACAGCCACTCCATTACAGGCAAGCAAGCTGCCTTGAAGCGAGGACGCCAGTCGAGGGCACCGCGCTGTGCGGTTGTAGAGCAGTTGGCATACATCCAGTCCATACCCTTCTCGCCGAACAGAGGGCCAAGGCTCTGTGTGAGCTCCTCAACTGTCTCGTTGAATGCCTCTGAAGGTGAGTGTCCGTGCTCGCGCAGCACTTCATATTGAGCCTCAAGCAGACCTTCGATGGCACCCATCAGTGAGCCACGCTCACCTGTAAGGTCAGAAGTAGCCTCTCTCTTGAAAGTTGTCTCGAACAGATAGCCTGAGCCGATACCCACGCCCATGGCCAAAGTCTTCTCCTTGGCGTTGCCAGAAGCGTCCTGGTAAACAGCGTAGCTTGAGTTGAGGCCGCGACCCTCAAGGAAGAGTGTGCGGAGTGACGTGCCGGAACCCTTAGGTGCTACCATGATCACGTCTATGTCCTCTGGAGGAACAACGCCTGTGCGATCGTTCCAGTTGATTGCGAAGCCGTGGCTGTAATACAGCGACTTGCCCTTGGTAAGGAATGGCTTGATTTTTGGCCACTGTGAGATTTGACCAGCGTCGGAAAGCAACATGGCGATGATTGTGCCTTTCTCTGCTGCCTCCTCGATTGAGAACAAAGTCTTGCCAGGAACCCATCCGTCTGCAACGGCCTTGTCGTAGCTACGACCCTTGCGCTGACCAACGATTACGTTGAAACCGTTGTCACGAAGGTTACATGCTTGGCCTGGACCCTGAATACCATAACCAATGACCGCAATGGTCTCATTCTTCAGCACCTCGCGTGCTTTCTCTAATGTGAACTCCTCTCTTGTGACGATGTTCTCTTCAACGCCACCAAAATTCATTTTTGGCATAATATAATACTTTTAAGTATAACTTGTTGTTTACTTTTTCTTTCTTTTGGGTGGTTATTTAACGGGTGCAAAGGTAACGGTTTTATATAAAACCACCAAAGATTTCTTTCAATCTTTTACGAATTTAACCATGCACCTTACAATCTCTACTTCCTTTTCTGCCTTTTTCGTCATCTTCACCACATATTCGCCTTCTGCAACCTGTGCCTTGTAGATGCGGACGATGTCACCCAAATGGGCCTCGGCTACATAAGCGATGTCAACACGGCGAAGGTGATGAGTGCGATAATAGTCGATGTTGAAGAGGTCGAGCACATGGTCAATATACTTTACCGAATTGAGATGCCCATTAATGTCTATATCATTATAATATATGTTTATCTCTCTTGCCAGTTCAAGGTCTTGACCAATGACCACTCTCGCGGGAGGGTCTATAGGACACTCATGTCCCGTCTCGACATATTTCTCTATCAACCCTCCGTGGACAGAGGAGATGTCGGTAGGTTGACGAGTGTCGATGTCGATCATCGCCCAAATGCTCCTGCCATAGGCATAAGGTTTCGTTCCGTCACGACTGATAACGGCGTAGTTGCGGCTCGTGAAAAACTTCTTTGCCGATTCCACCCATGTCTGCACCTCAACCTTGTCGTATGCTTTTGGCATTTCAAAAATCTCAATGGCGAAACGGGAGAGCACCCATGTCTTGCGGCTTAAGTTCAACTCTGCCACGCCATAGCCTCTATCGCTGCTATGGTAGTCGGCAGCGTTTAGCATTCCGTTGCCTAAATGTCCAGGGAAGAGCCTGTTGCTGAAATCGCAATGAAACGGCTCTATCTGAAACTTATATGCGCCAACTTTAGGCAACAACTCCTTATTCTCCATGCTCTTGGAGATATTGGGAGACAGGTTCCTCAAAACTACGCGTTACGGCTATACGACCGGAACGAGTGTATTGAAGCAGGCAGTTGAAACTATTGAGCTTTGAATAGAGGTCACCGATGTCCTCTGTCAGTCCGGTAAACAAAACCGTGGCATAGGTGGGGTTGACCTCCATCATGCGAGCGTTGTGTTGCCTTATGGCGCGTGAGATCTCGGGATTGTCGAGAAGGATCGGCGTTGAAATCTTGTATAGCGCGACCTCATGTATGAAGAGTTGGTCATCCGTATAGAAATCGGCCTTTATCACGCTTATCTTCTTCTCTATCTGCTTCTTTATTTTCAAGATTTGGTCAGCGTCGCTCCAACAAGTGATGGTGTATTTGTGAATGCCCTCAATGCTGGATGCCGACACGTTTATGCTCTCGATATTTATTTGGCGACGAGTGAAAACTCCGGTAATCTCATTTAGGACACCAGCCACGTTCTCACTGTAAACCAATAGTGTATAGAAATTGTTTTCCATTGAATTTCAAGCTTATATCAGCGTTATGTTAAACAGAAAGACTAGATGTCAAGATGCAGTTGCATTTCATCGACAGAACTGCCTGGTGTTACCATCGGCGTAACGTTCTCGTCTTCCTTAACGGCACACTCAAGTATGTAAGGCCCGTCGGTTGTTACCATCTTCTCAACCTTTGCCTTGAGTTCGTCACGATTGGTAACCACGTCGTAGTTGATGCCATAGCCCTCTGCTATCATCTGGTAATGGGGGTTAAGCATATAGGTGAACGAACGGCGATGGTTGAACATCAAGTCTTGCCACTGGCGCACATTACCAAGATAATGGTTGTTGAGAAGTATAATCTTGACTGGTGCCTGCTGTTCCATGATGGTACCGAGTTCCTCTATGCACATCTGGAAACTGCCGTCGCCCGTGAACAAGACAACCTGGCGGTCGGGAGCGCCAAACGTTGCGCCAATAGACGCTGGAAGGCCGAAGCCCATCGTGCCGAAGCCGCCGCTGCTAACTATGCTACGCTCTTTCTTGAACTTGAAATAGCGGCATGAGAACATTTGGTGCAAACCAACGTCATTGCACATCACGGCTTCGCCATTGGTAGCCTCTGCCACGGCATTTATCACCTCGCCCATCAGCAGCTCACCATCTTTGGGGCGTATAGACGGATCGATTACCTCACGTTTCTCCTCCTCATAGAGGGGCTTGAACGACTCTATCCATGTCTTATGCTCATTCTTGTTGACCAACTGTGTGATTCGAGTCAAGCTCTCCTTGCAATCGCCAATCACGGCCACGTCGGTCTTGACGTTCTTGTCAATCTCGGCGGGGTCGATGTCGAGATGAATTATCTTGGCTTGCTTTGCATACTTATCGAGTCTTCCGGTGACACGGTCGGAGAAGCGCATGCCTATGGCAATGAGTACGTCGCACTCTTGTTGCTTGATGTTCGGGGCGTAATTGCCGTGCATTCCGAGCATGCCTATATCCAAAGGATGGTCTGAGGGCAGTGCCGAAAGACCTAAAAGGGTACGTGCAGCTGGGATGTCTGCCTTCTCAAGAAATTCGCGCAACTCATTTTGCGCGTTGCCAATCTCCACGCCATGGCCAACGAGTGCGAAAGGCTTCTTGGCGTTGTTGATAAGCTCAGCCGCTGTTTTCACGGCCTCCTCGCTGATTTTCGGATAAGGATTGTATGAGCGCACGGTATCGGTCTTGCCGGGCATCCATTTAGCCTTGCCTACTTGCGCGTTGCGTGGGAAGTCGAGCACCACAGGGCCGGGACGACCGCTCCTTGCAATATAGAATGCACGGTTCACAGCCCAAGCTACATCCTCTGGACGACGGATCTGATAGCTCCATTTTGTTATAGGCTGTGCCATGTCAACAAGGTCAACCTCCTGGAAAGCGTCTGTACCCAATGCCTTAACGCCCACCTGTCCGGCTATTACGACAAGTGGTATGGAGTCCATCATGGCATCGGCAACACCCGTAAGCGTATTAGTGGCTCCTGGACCAGACGTGACGATTGTCACACCAACTTTGCCGCTGACGCGCGCGAAGCCCTCTGCGGCATGAGCGGCAGCCTGCTCGTGCCGCACGAGAACGTGCTTAAACCATGGGTCTTTCTTATGCGTATATGTATAAAGGGCATCGTAAACGGGCATGATGGCACCACCGGGATAGCCAAATATGGTCTTTACATCTTCTTGATAAAGAGCGCGCATCAGGATTTCCGCGCCGCTTACTTCCTCGCCTATCTTCACTCCCTCCCAGGGTGCGAAAGGTTCTTTCATATCTTGTTCTTGCATAATGTTCTTATTTTTCAAGCAAACGAGACGCTAAGATTCTTAATCGATAATTCTCACGCCACCCTTGTCTGCCGAGCTCACGCTCTGTGCATAGGCACGAAGCGCCTTGCTTACCACGCGGTTGCGCTTGAGCGGTTGTTGTGGACGGGCATTAAGCTCGTCATCGCTCAATTTCACGTTGATGCTGCGGCTTGGTATGTCGATCACAATTATGTCACCATCCTTAATCTTGCCAATGTTGCCGCCAGAGGCTGCCTCGGGGCTGATGTGGCCAATGCTCAGACCTGATGTTCCACCAGAGAAGCGGCCATCAGTGATGAGGGCGCATTGCTTGCCAAGGTGACGACTCTTAATATAAGATGTAGGGTAAAGCATCTCTTGCATACCGGGACCGCCCTTGGGACCTTCATGGGTGATGACAACGCAGTCGCCCGCGTTCACCTTGCCACCGAGAATTCCCTCACAAGCGTCTTCTTGCGAGTCGAAGCACACGGCTGGTCCCTCAAAGTGCCAGAGCTCTTGAGCCACGCCAGCCGTTTTCACGACGCAACCGTTCTGCGCGATGTTGCCGAAGAGCACTGCCAAGCCACCATCTTTGGTGTATGCGTGTTCGAGATCGCGAATGCAGCCGTTCTCCCTGTCGGTGTCGAGGCTTTCCCATTGCGCGTCCTGGCTGCCCATCTCGGTAGAGAACTTCCTGCCGGGTGCGCTATGGTATATGCGGTCGGCCTCAGGGGCAATGCTCGTGCCTGTGATGTCGTATGTCTTCATCTGCTCGTCAAGAGTCTTACCATCGACACGCCTAACCGCGCCATCAATTAAGCCGCCCTTGTTCAGTTCGCTTAATATGCCCAAGATGCCACCGGCGCGGTTACATTCTTGCACGCTGTATTTCTGGGTATTAGGAGACAACTTGCAGAGGCAGGGAACCTTGCGGCTCAGCTGGTCGATGTCTTCCATCTTGAAGTCTACCCCACCCTCTTGAGCCACTGCGAGCAAGTGGAGCACGGTGTTAGTGCTGCCACCCATGGCTATGTCGAGCGTCATGGCATTGAGAAACGCCTCGCGTGTGGCAATGCTGCGTGGCAACACGCTCTCATCGCCATCCTCATAGTATGCTAAAGCATTCTTCACGATGAGACGTGCTGCATCCTTGAAGAGTTGGATACGGTTCTTGTGGGTAGCGAGAATGGTGCCGTTGCCTGGCAAGCTCAAGCCGATGGCCTCCGTAAGGGAGTTCATGGAGTTGGCGGTGAACATTCCCGAGCAACTACCGCATCCTGGGCAAGCACATTTCTCTATCTGTGTGATCTCGTCGTCGGACACGCTCGTGTCGGCACCATTGATCATGGCTGTTATCAAGTCGGCGTTCTCGCCTTTCCAGCGACCAGCCTCCATTGGGCCTCCAGAGCAGAACACCGCAGGGATGTTTAGGCGCATGGCTGCCATGAGCATGCCAGGGGTAACCTTGTCGCAATTGGAGATGCATATCATGGCATCTGCTTTGTGGGCGTTGACCATATACTCCACCGAGTCGGCTATGATGTCGCGTGAGGGAAGCGAATAAAGCATTCCGTCGTGACCCATGGCTATGCCGTCGTCAACGGCAATGGTATTAAACTCTGCGGCATAACAACCCATTGCCTCAATCTCTTTCTTGACAATCTGACCGATCTCATGAAGGTGGGTATGTCCGGGTACAAACTGCGTGAAACTGTTTACTATCGCTATCACAGGCTTTCCAAACTGTTCGTGTTTCATTCCTGCTGCCACCCAAAGGGCACGGGCTCCTGCCATTCTGCGGCCCTCTGTGCATACCGCGCTTCTCAATTGATGCTTCATCTTGTCTTTTTTCTGTTTTATTTATTTTATTTTTGCAAAGTTACGGACTTTTATTGTCATTTGCAACAATCATAAGCAAACTATTTGCGAAACCAACGAATTTATAAGTAAATTAAATGAAAAACCACCAATCTATAAAAGACCGGTGGTGTATTATTGTGATTTCTTGTGTTTGTCGTATGTTTACTTGTAGAACTCGTGCCTTGCGGCAGAGAGCGTGTTCTTCATTAGCGAGCAAATGGTCATCGGACCAACTCCTCCAGGCACAGGGGTGATGAACGAGCACTTAGGTGCGACCTCGTCAAACTTAACGTCGCCATTTAGTCTCCATCCACGCTTGCGTGTGGCATCTTCCACCCTCGTGGTGCCAACGTCGATTATTACCGCACCTTCTTTTACCATGTCTGCCGTTACGAAGTCTGGTCTGCCGATCGCGGCAATGATGATATCCGCCTCGCGGCATTCCTGCTTTAATGTCTTGGAGTGTGAATGGCATACCGTGACCGTGGAGTCGCCATATTGTTTCTGCATCATCAATTGTGCCATGGGCTTGCCAACGATGTTGCTCCTGCCGAGGATGACACATTTCTGTCCTGATGTCTCTATATTATAATGTCGCAACAGGGTGAGAATGCCAAGTGGTGTAGCCGATATGAAACAGGGCAAACCTATTGCCATCCTTCCCGCGTTGATGGGGTGGAAACCGTCCACGTCTTTCTTGTAGTCGATGGCCATTATCACCTTCTGCTCGTCAATGTGTTTTGGCAAAGGCAACTGAACGATGAAACCATCTACGGTCTCGTCGTTGTTAAGGCGGTTGACGCAAGCCAACAATTCTTCCTCTGTCACGTCGTCCTCATACCTTATGAGCGTGGACTTGAAGCCGCATTGCTCGCACGCTATGACCTTGTTTTTCACGTAGGTCTCCGACCCACCGTCGTGACCCACGAGCACCGCGGCAAGGTGAGGCTGTTTGCCTCCCTCTGCCATGATGTTCTTGACTTCTTGGGCTATTTGCTCCTTAATGGCAGTCGCGGTAGCCTTACCGTCTATCAACTGGTAACTCATTTCATTTTTGGCATATTGCGCATCATCTGTTTCATACCACTACCCGTGACCATCTTCATCATCTTGCGAGTCTGGTCAAACTGTTTCACGAGGCGGTTGACCTCTTGTATGCTTGTGCCAGAGCCTTTCGCTATGCGCATCTTGCGGCTTTGGTTGAGGATCTCTGGGTTGGTGCGCTCCTTGGGAGTCATCGAACGGATGATTGCCTCAATGCCGTTGAAAGCATTGTTGTCGATGTCAACGTCCTTGATGGCCTTGCCCACTCCGGGAATCATGGAAGCCAAGTCCTTGATGTTGCCCATCTTCTTGATTTGTTCTATCTGCTTGAGGAAATCGTTGAAGTCGAACTTGTTTTTCTGAATCTTCTTCTGAAGGCGCTTCGCCTCCTCCTCGTCAAACTGTTCTTGGGCGCGCTCCACGAGAGAAACCACGTCACCCATGCCGAGGATGCGGTCTGCCATACGCTCGGGATGGAACACGTCTACGGCTTCCATCTTCTCGCCAGTACCAATAAACTTGATTGGCTTGGTAACCACAGTCCTGATTGACAGGGCAGCACCACCGCGAGTGTCACCGTCGAGTTTGGTGAGCACCACGCCGTCGAAGTCGAGACGATCGTTAAACTCCTTTGCCGTGTTGACAGCGTCCTGGCCGGTCATTGAGTCGACAACGAAGAGAGTCTCGTCCGGGTTGACGTGCTCTTTCAGAGATGAAATCTCATTCATCATCTCCTCGTCCACAGCCAATCGGCCGGCGGTATCTATTATCACCACATCGTATCCCTTGGCCTTGGCCTCTTGGATGGCATGGTCGGCTATCTCGTTCACCTTCTTGTTGTCTGGCTCGCTATACACTGGCACGCCAATGCCCTCGCCCACGACTTTCAACTGCTGGATAGCTGCAGGACGATACACGTCACAGGCAACAAGCAACGGGTTCTTATGTTGCTTATTCTTGAGCATGTTGGCAAGCTTGCCACTGAAGGTCGTCTTACCAGAGCCTTGGAGACCCGACATGAGCACTATGGCAGGCTTGCCCGAAAGACGGAAATCCGCTGCCTCGCCACCCATGAGCTTTGCAAGTTCATCGTGAACGATCTTCACCATGAGTTGTCCGGGCTTGATGGCGGTAAGCACATTCATGCCAAGGGCCTTATCCTTTACAGTGTCGGTAAACTCTTTTGCGACCTTGTAGTTGACATCGGCATCGAGAAGCGCGCGGCGCACGTCTTTCAGCGTGGCAGCGACATTGAGTTCGGTTATCTTTCCCTCACCCTTAAGTATCTTGAACGAGCGTTCAAGGCGATCGGTTAAATTCTCAAACATATTTTTAATTAGCTAATTTTGTGCAAAGGTACGATTAATTTATCAAAACAGTGTCTTTCCCGATATATTTCGTAATCAGAATTCTATCTGTCTGTTTGCAAATCGTCACGAATGCTTGCGATAGCTGATTACGGCCCACGTGTTCATGATAAGGGCGATGATGACGAGCGCCAACACTTGGTGGGCTACACTGGCAAAGTTGCCTCCACGAACGAATACCGTGCGTATGGCATCGATGAAATAATGCATCGGGTTGATGTATGTAGTGAGATACGCCCAATGTGGCATGGAACGAACCGGCGTGAATAACCCGCTCAAGAGCAAAAGGCATACCACGAAAAACCACATCACGAACACCGCTTGTTGCATCGTGTCGTTGTAGTTGGAGATGACCAATCCCAACCCGCTGAAGACGAAAGCCAGGAGCATGGCAAGAAGGTATACCAAGCCCAGGTTGCCTGCCGACGTGATGCCATACACTGTCCATGCCAACAATAGGCAAATCGTCATCACCACCACGGCTATCAGCCAATAAGGTATTAGCTTGGCGAGTATGAAGGACATCTTGCTCACGGGGGTCACGTTGATGGCCTCGATGGTGCCGCTCTCCTTCTCGCCCACGATGTTGAGGGCTGGCAGAAAGCCACACATAAGCATCACGAGGATTGCCAACAAGGATGGTATCATGAAGAGCTTGTAGTTCAAGTTCTTGTTATATAGATACAGGATAGATACTGTCTCTTGCGCCTTTCCGCCAATACTTGCGGAAGCCGATGCACCCCTGCCTGTCTCCATGACGTGCTGGGAAATGATGCTTGAGAGATACGCGTTGCCCATGTTTCCCTTCGTTCCGTTCACGGCATTCGTCGCCACGAGTATCTGTGGATTCTTGCCCAACTTCATGTCGCGCTCGAAGTGAGACGGAATCTCCACGATAGCATCCGCCTTGGAGTTCTCCACATCATCCATCGCCTCGTCATAGCTTCCCTTCTGCCCCTGAAAGTGAAAATAATGACTCGCCTCGATGCGATGAACAAGTTGCGCAGACATCGTAGAACGATCGTTATCAACCACATCCACCGTGATATTCTTCACCTCCATATTCATAACCCACGGCATCACGCACATTATCATTATGGGAAACATGAAGATGAGGCGAGGTATGAATGCGTTTCTGCGTATTTGCAGAAACTCCTTTTGTATCAAATACTTGATGACCATTTTTGCTGAATGTTGAGTTTTGAATGAAGCATTTGCCGTTTGTCTTATTCCAAACGTTTTTTGAAGTTTAACAATGCCGCCGTTAGCAATACGGTGAGCATTGTGAGCAAGACAGCAACCTCATGTCCCACTTTGTCGATGTCCACGCCCATGATCAACAACTTGCGCATAGCTGAAATGTAGTATCTTGGCGGTATCACTGCCGACACATATTGCAACACGGCAGGCATACTCTCCACGGGGAACATCATGCCGCTGAGCAAGATGCAGGGCAGCATGAGCATCATTGCCGAGGCAAGCAACGCCACGAGTTGGGTCTTCGCTACGGTGCTGATAAGCAAGCCAAGCGACAACGCCACGAGAATGTAAATGCCCGATACCACGAATATCCAAAACAGGCTTCCAGCCACAGGCACATCCAAAATGAAACGGGAAATCAAGAGAATGCTGATCAGAATGACGAAGGCAAGGATAAGATAAGGCACCACCTTGGCAATGATAATCATCAAGGGGCGAATTGGACTCACTAAGAGCACTTCCATCGTACCCCTCTCTTTCTCCCTCACGATGCTTATGCTGGTCATCATCGCGCAAATTAGCATCAAGAGCATGCCCATTATGCCTGGCACGAAGTTGTAGCAACTGCGCATTTGTGGATTGAAGAGTAGTGAAGAACGAAGAGTGAAGAGTGAAGAATTCTCTTGCATTTTTGCTTGCGACCCAAACGAAGAATTAGCAGGCAAGGCACTTAGATTCTTCACTCTTTGTTCTTCACTCTTCACTCCCAATATTAGGGAGGCATAGTTGGCGTATGTCTGCGCCATGTTAGGGTCAGCCCCATCCACGATTACTTGGATGAGGCTGTTTGATACATCGTTCCTCCTTCTTCGCTCTTCGCTTAGAAACACTATGGCGATGTCTGCCTTTTGGTTTCGGATGAGCCTCTCCGCCTCAGCTGGCGTGTTCACCTTGTATAATATATTGAAGTACTCGTTGGCGCCAAGGGCCTCCACGCATTGTTGTGTCTGATGGTCGAGCGAGGATGTCACCACGATGGTTCTCACATTCCTCACGTCTGTGGAAATGGCGAAACCAAAGAGCAACATCATCACCACCGGCATACCGAAAAGTATTAGCATCGTGCGTTTGTCTCGCATGATGTGGTGCGTCTCCTTGATGACAAAAGATATAAACTGTTTCATTGTCTTGTTGATTGTCTGGCTAGATAAGTAAACACATGATCCATGTCTGGCTGATGCAAGTCTCGTTTCAGCTCCTCGGGCGTGCCCATCGCCTTGATCTTACCGTCCACCATGATGGAGATGCGGTCGCAATATTCAGCCTCGTCCATGTAGTGGGTTGTTACGAAGACGGTTATGCCACGCTGGGCTGCCTCGTAGATGAGTTGCCAGAACTGGCGGCGGGTTGCGGGGTCAACGCCTCCCGTTGGTTCGTCGAGAAACACGATTTCCGGTTCGTGGAAGATGCTCACGGAGAAAGCCAATTTCTGTTTCCATCCAAGCGGGATGCTCGCCACAATATCGTCGCCATGGTCTGTAAAGTCGAGTTTGTCGAGGAGTTCTTCTGTTTTGCGCTTGATGGTCTTGCCGTCCATGCCGTAGATGCCGGCAAAGAGGCGGATGTTCTCTCTCACGGTCAAGTCCTCATATAGTGAAAACTTTTGGCTCATGTAGCCAATGTGCTTCTTGATTTGCTCAAACTCGGTGTTGATGTCGCAACCGGCCACTCTCCCCTCCCCACTCGTCGGCTTGTTCAAGCCTGTCAAGATATGCATTGCCGTGGTCTTTCCAGCTCCGTTGGCACCAAGGAAACCAAATATTTCCCCTTGCTTCACAGAAAAGGAAATGTCGTCTACTGCATGGAATGCCCCGAAGGCTTTCACGAGGTGTTTCACTTCTATGGAAAGTGAAGAACGAAGAGTGTAGAGTGAAGAATTCTCATGCTCTGCTGCTTGCATTTCAGAAGAGAGGTCGGACGACAAAGCTGTTGAACCCTTCACTCTTCGTTCTTCACTCTTCACTCCTTTAGGGCAGAATACATCCTTGAATCGTTCCAAGATGATCTCAGGCTTGCCAATCCCCCTTACTTCTCCTTCTTGCAGGAAGGCTATACGGTCGCAACGACGCACCTCGTCGAGGTAAGGTGTTGCCACGACGATGGTGATGCCTCGCTCTCGAAGCGTGCCGAGCATATCCCAAAACTCCTTGCGGCTCACGGGGTCGACACCTGTGGTCGGCTCGTCCAACAAGAGGATGCTTGGCTTGTGGACCAAGGCGCAAGAGAGGGCGAGCTTCTGTTTCATGCCGCCCGACAATGCTCCTGCCTTTCGCTTCTTGAAAGGCTCTATCTGCGAGTAAATCGCCTTTATATTGTCGTATTCTGCCCCGACAGTCGTGCCGAAGAGCGTGGCGAAGAACTTCAAGTTTTCCTCAACCGAGAGGTCTTGGTAAAGTGAGAACTTGCCAGGCATATAGCCCGTGAGTTTGCGTATTCCACGCATACCCTTCACCACATCGAAGCCCTCCACTTTCGCTGTGCCTTCATCGGCAAGTATCAGCGTGGCGAGGATGCGGAATAGCGTGGTCTTGCCAGCGCCGTCGGGTCCGATAAGTCCGAAAATCTCGCCCTTATCCACCGAGAAGCTCACGTCGCGCAGAGCCTCAACCTTGCCATATCGCTTCGAAATATTATCTACTATTATTGCCTTGTTCTCCATATCAAAAGCTATAGGATTCTTCGTTCTTCCCTCTTC
>CAVAGT010000009.1:0-50271 GCA_963588155.1 Lachnospiraceae bacterium
GCGGTGAAGAACAATCTCACGCTTCGCAATGCCGACAACCAGATTGCCATGTCAGCCGAGCAGCGGAAGGAGGCTTTCACCAAGTACTTTCCTACTGTCTCTGCCACGGGCGGCGGCTTCATTTCCAACCAGGGATTGATGCAGATGGAGCTGGCTCCGGGACAGGGGATGTCGCTCGCCAAGAACGGACTGATGGGTGGCGTCACGGCGATGCAGCCCGTCTTTGCCGGAGGACAGATCGTGAACGGCAACAAGCTCGCCAAGGTGGGCGAGGACGCTGCCCGACTGCAACGGAGCATGAGCGAGAATGAGGTGCGCCTTTCCGCCGAACAGTATTATTGGAACATCGTGATGCTGAAGGAAAAGCTCCATACGCTCGACCAGGTGGACAAGCAGCTGGTGCGTGTCGAGGCTGATGCCCAAGCCGCCGTGGATGCCGGCATCCGCAACCGCAACGACCTGCTGCAAGTGCAGCTCCGCAAGAACGAGACCCGTACTTCGAGAATCCAGGTGGAGAATGCCGAGGCTACCATGAGAGACTTGCTGGCGCAAGTGATGGGCCACGCCGGGGAAAGCATCGACGTTAGCTGCGATGCGGATGCCAAGCCCGTGGAACCACAGCAGTTCTATCAGTCGCCCGAGTCTTCCCTCCCGCAGACCAACGAATACCAGCTCCTCGACAAACAAATCGAGGCCGACAAGCTCCAGTACAAGTTGTCGGTAGGCAAGAACCTCCCTACCGTGGCAGTGGGTGGCGGATACCTATATAATAATGTGATGGACAAGTCGCAGAGCAACCTCATGGGCATGTTCACCGTCTCCGTGCCCATCAGCGGTTGGTGGGGCGGCTCGCACGACATGAAGCGGCAAAAGTTGCAAGTAGCCAATTCCGAGAACGAGAAGCGCGACAAGGGCGAGTTGCTGATGGTGAAGATGCGCAAGGCTTGGAACGACATGAACGATGCCTACCGCCAAGTCTCCATCGCCCAGGAGAGCATCGCCCAGAGCGAGGAGAACCTGCGTCTCAACACCGACTATTACCAGGCGGGCACCGCCACCATCAGCGACCTCCTCGATGCCCAGACCCTCTATCAGCAGAGCCGCGACAAATACGTGGAGTCGTTCACGAATTACGAGGTGAAGAAGCGGGAGTACTTGCAGGCGACAGGAAGGTGATTTCACCGTGGCAGGCTAATAAACCGAGAATTTTGTGGTGTTTTTACGGAGTATGTAAAAAAGAATGCGTACTTTTGTCGTCGATTATCATGAGGTTATACTAATATAGTCAAGGACTGAAACCACTTCTAAACACCATAATATGAACATAAAGAAAATACTACCCCTGCTGCTTGCAGCAGCACCAATGTGTGGCGGTTATGCCGCCGTAACTTCCGATTCTCTGTTTGTCTATTCGCCTGGCGAGCGCGACGGCGCGCACCTGGCGATAGTGTCAAACGGAACGGCGACGAAAGTAGGACAGATATTCTCCTCCGACTATTCGCAGTGGGGATCACAGAAACGTATGCACAATCTCTTTGTTGCCGCGTTGCCTACGGGCGGTTACGCTGCCGTGTTTGGCGTCAACGACTATGCCCCGTGCTTTGCCGTGGCTTATTCGGACGACATGGTGACGTGGCGGCCGCAAGACTATCCGCGCATGTCCGTAAAGGGATGCATCGCTCCCGTGATAAAGCATAACGGCGACGGGACCTATACGGTGCTCTTCAAGACCAAAGACGGCAAGGTACGCAAGACGAAGACGCAGAAGGACTTCCGTCATTTCAGTGCCGACACAGAGGCTACGGCGGCCGAATACGAGCAGGCTGCCCGTGCCGTGGTGCGCAACGTGGACGGAAAGGAAATGACGGGACAGATGCTGCCGGCGGCAAGCGGACAGGCAGACATCATAAAGAAGTATTTTGAAGGAATCAAGGCGGACGGTGCCCTCAGCGCAGAGAACCTCGCACAGGATGCCGAGCGTTTTGCCTCGCTTGGCAACGAGGTGAAGGCTTCGCTCACGGTTAACGGCAAGGAGAGAAAGGCTATCAGCGACAAACTGATAGGCATATTCTTCGAGGATATCAGCTACGCTGCCGACGGCGGACTCTATGCCGAGATGGTGCAGAACCGCGACTTTGAGTACACCTCTGCCGACCATCATGGATGGAACGCTGCCACGGCATGGCGCACTTCGTCTGCCAGCGGCAAACTGGACATACGCACCGATGCGCCCTTGAGCACGAACAACCCACACTATGCCGTCCTGACGCAGGACACGCTCTACAATAGCGGTTGGGACGGCATGGCAGTGAAGGCTGGAGCGGAATACCTGTTCAGCATCAGGGTGCGCAACATCGGCGGCAAGGCAAAGAAGATGACCGTTGCCCTAATGGATGGTAACAAGGTCATTGCCACTGCCAAACTGAAGACGAAGGGCAAGGACGGTGTGTGGAACACGTATGAGGCTGTTCTTGCTCCTACCGCCTGTGCCGACAAGGCTCAACTCGCCGTTATTCCGGAGAAGAATAACGAGGTGGCGGTGGACATGATAAGCCTCTTCCCGAAGGAGACGTTCAAGGGACACCGTAACGGCCTGCGCAAGGATTTGGCAGAGACACTTGCCAACCTGAAACCAAAGTTCGTGCGCTTCCCGGGCGGTTGCATGAGTCATGGCGACGGACTTGACAATATATACCATTGGAACCACACCGTAGGACCACTCGAAGACCGTAAGCCCGACCGCAATATATGGAACTACCACCAGACGCGCGGACTGGGATTCTATGAGTACTTCCAGTTCTGCGAGGACATAGGAGCCGAGCCGTTGCCTGTGCTTGCGGCAGGTGTGCCGTGCCAGAATTCCAGCTCCGACAAAGACGGCTACGGCGGACAACAAGGCGGCATACCGATGGAGCAGATGCCCTCTTACATACAGGAGATACTGGACATGATAGATTGGGCCAACGGCGACCCCACCACAAGCAAGTGGGCTAAGATGCGTGCCGACGCGGGACATCCGGCACCGTTCAATCTGAAGTACGTGGGCATAGGCAATGAGGACATCATATCGACCGACTTCGAGGACCGCTGCCTGATGATTTGCAAGGCTATAAAGGACCGCTATCCCGAGATACAGGTGTGCGGTACGGTTGGACCGTTCCACTATCCGTCGTCAGACTACGTGGAAGGCTGGAAGTATGCCAACGACAACAAGAACGTGTTCGACCTCGTGGACGAACACTACTACGAGAGCGTGGGCTGGTTCCTCAACCACCAGCACTATTACGACAACTACGACCGCACCGCCCCGAAGGTGTATCTCGGCGAGTACGCCGCGCGTCAGGGCAAAGGTGGGATAGACTGCGCCCTGGCCGAGGCCGCATACCTGTGCCATGTGGAGCGCAATGCCGACGTGGTGTCCATGACATCATACGCGCCGCTGCTCTCCAAGAACGGTCACAGCAACTGGAGTCCAGACATGATATACTTTGACAACAAGAGCATAGACACTACGGTGAGCTACGATACACAACGTCTGTTCTCCGTATATTCGGGCAACGAATACATCAGCAGCACCCTGCAGGTGGACAGCACCTTGCAAAACCGCGTGGCGGCAAGTGTGGTCACTGACACCCGCACAGGAAAGACTTACCTGAAGGTGGTCAACATCCTGCCCGCAACGCTCCAGTTGCAAGTGTCGCTAGGCGACATCGCTCCAGCGGGCAGCACGCTCTCCATGGAGGGATTTGCCGGAAAGCCCGGTCAGCAAAAGGCTGAAAAGCTAAACGGAAAGGTGAGCGTTCAGGCAGACGGAAACGTCACCCTGGCCCTAAAGCCATACTCTTTCTGCGTTTATGAACTATAACTGATATTCAAAAGGCTAACGGACATATCTATGCGTCCGTTAGCCTTTATTTTTACCACTTCGTTTTCCAGGAAAGCTTTCCTTTTATAAACATATGGCCGTTCTTCCGTCTCATACCATGCCATTATAAGGCTTGGGCCAGCAAGTAGATTTTCTTGAATGCTATCAAGACATAATATGCCACGTGACCTATTTCTGATGAATTTACAAAACCGCCTACCGCCACTCCCGTCCAAAAGGCACTGCCAATGAAATACATGATGAAAACCACCTTGCACCGAGTAGGACGCAGATACCGGTCTGACAAGACCAACAGAGAGTCTGCCATTCTATACACAAAAGGCGGCAACAGCGCCGAGCGCTCGTTTTCACCCAACGCAAAGAACAAGAAATAGGAAGACAACACGATATAGATGACGGTCCGGCCATAGTCGGTCGACAGACATACGAACATTGGCGACAACATCACGAAGCCACACATCAAGAAAGCCAAGACGTAGCGGCGGTTGGCAAAATCCGTCTTGTTTTCCGAAAACACGGGGATGGCATTTACACTATAATACACCAAACAGGAAAGACTCACAAGACTCAGCAAGACAACAGGTACGCCATGCGCAATGGACAGAAAATTACATTGAATGTGATATTTCATGACTTCCGCGCTGTCCCTCAACAGAAAGTTTATCATGCCCGGGGCTGGCAAGAATTCGCTGGTCGAAGCAACTATCGCATCGTAAATCTCCTTGCCGCCTGAATATTTGCAGCACACCAAGAAAACGAGCACTGGCAACGTCCAAGCCGCAACCGACTTTACCCAACTCTTCCATCGCAAGTGGGTAAGCAATATGCTGAACGGAATCGAGAACAGGGCATATGGCTCGTAGCAAAGAATGGTGAAACAAACCAGCACGTTTGCCAACACGACCCATCTCCCAACGCTCATTTTCTTCCAAAGCCACACTACCAACAAGAACACGCTCATGATGATGTAGTCTCTGCGCATGGATGGCAATCCGTACACCACGAACCCGCCCAAGAACCAACTCACGGTCAGTATGCACAAGTTGTAGCCTCGTTTTCTGAATTGCGAAATCATGTATATGGCAACGATCACGAACGAAACCAAAGACATGGCAGCAGCCGTCCACACAGGGTCTACGCCAACATGATGACACCACAGGAACAACTGCCCCAGCAAGCCTCGACGGACGAAGCCTCCCGAGTAGTTGATAAACATATCCGCAAATCCAACGTTGGTTGCAAAATAGTCTTTACTGAAAGAATATACGAAAAGCAGGCACAAGAAAGCCACATAGAACACCGACCATGCCGTAACCACCTTTTTATTCTCCAACAAACAGAAAAACCCTGTAACCTTGTTCTTTACACAAGCCATTCCAAACACATGAGCAATCCATAAGATTCCCTATATGGATGAATAACAACACAGATATGACTGCCAAGAAAGAAATGGCGCAGGAATCTATCACTTCAGATATCCTTGCCTTTCGAGGTATTAGGGGACCTACAACATCAAGGATAAGAAGCAACAGAAGCCTACGCCAAATGTAGTATATACGATAGCACAAGGCACACCCTTCCTTACGGAAGGGCGCACTCGTGCCGTGTAAATACACGATATGGGTAGACGTCCACTTGCCATCTCCCTCTGAATGTTATATTCGAAAGTCCCTAATTTTCGAAAAGGTCAGAAGAAAACGTTATGAACGCCTTTCTCAAAAAACAGGCCAACCTTTGGATTAGCGCCTGCGACTCATCGCCAGCAATCCGCAGAATGACAACTGCAAAAGTAATAAAAAAGTATTTAGCCGGGCAAACATTCGAGAAATAAATTCGTGTTCGGGGAATAGTTTTTTGAAATCATCCAGCAAAAGGATATCCCTTGCTTTTCCAAGTAGTATTGTTGCCTCATTGAATTGAGACCATCAACCCAAAAAGGCTGATACCTCGTGAGAAGTATCAGCCCTAATTTTATTTCATTCGAAAATACTACCCTTGCTGCTTGCAGCAGCACCAGTGTGTGGCGGCTATGCCGCCGTAACTTCCGACTCACTGTTTGTCTATTCGCCTGGCGAGCGCGCCGTCGCACACCTAGCGATAGTGTCAAACGGAACGGCGACGGAAGTAGAACAGATGCTGCCGACGGCAAGCGGACAGGCAGACATCATAAAGCCATACTCTTTCTGCGTCTATGAACTATAACTGATATAACCTCATGGGCCATCGAGATTATACTCTTTGGTCCATGAGGTTATATTTCGTAAGAAAAATATAGCTGTCAGCTAAAACTCAAAAATCTGTGATTATGGTTGCAATGTGAAGCCCACCACCAAGTAAGCTTTCTCGGTGCTTGGGTTAGCAGCCACCTGGGCGAAGATTGGCACACTGAAGGAATCGGTGATCTTGATGTCCTTGGTGGCTTTCAAAGAAACGTTGGTCACGGCAAAACCGTTGGCATCACTATAGAAACCTGTCTTGTAAGGTACGGCACCGATGGCTGCCACCCAGTCGCAACCGCCGAGTTTGAATGGAGCGGTAGCCTCTACATAAGATGAATACTTGCGGGCATCCTTATTGTATTCGCCTGTATCGCCATCAATGGTACCGTCGTTACCGGCGAAGTTGGTGTACCAATTCAAGGCCACAGGACCGAAGTCATAACCGATGTTAGCCTCAAATACATGAGAGGTGCTGTGGGCACCGTAAGCGAAGTACTTGGCATTGGGTGAGTTGAACCAGTAGTCTGTCACACCGATGGTGAAACCGCCTGTGGTGTAAGCCAAGGTCAAGTCAAACTCCTTGGTGTCTTTCCACTTGGAGAGACCGATGCTTCCCCAGGCTGTCAAAGACAAGCCTTTGTATGCCACACCGAGAGTAGGCTGTACGGAAACCTCACCGAGGCTCTGACCACGCCAGTAGTACTGGTTAACGAAGTCTGCGGCTACTGTTGTCTCCACCTTGTCCTGTGCCATGGCAGCAGGAGCAAAAGCCATCAGGCCGAGTGCCAAGGCGCCTACCTTCTTTATATCAAAGTACTTCATAGTCTTATTCCTTTTAAAGTTAATCCTTTTCCTCTTTTGGAAAAGTTTCGGTTGATAAGTTATATAATCTTCTCAACCAAAACTTTTTCCTGTTATTTCTCTCTCAAACTATTTTTTTAGTTGTAGCAGCTCTCGCCATGCTCGTAGATGTCGAGACCTTCCTCCTCGATGCGCTTGTCTACGCGGAGACCAGCCACCTTCTTGATGGTGTAGAAGAGGGCGAAACCTGTGGCGGCTGCCCAAGCGTCGATCACGATGATACCGAAGAGCTCTGCTCCGAAGAAACCGAAGCCACCACCGTAGAATGCACCGCCATCGACGGCGAAGAGACCTGTCATCAGGGTACCGAAGATACCGCAAACACCGTGTACTGAGCTGGCACCCACTGGGTCGTCGATATGAAGCTTAGCGTCGATGAACTCAATAGAGAATACGAGGATGATACCTGCCAAGAGACCGATGATGGCTGCGCCGAGTGGGCTAACGAGGTCGCAACCTGCTGTGATGGCTACCAAACCAGCGAGGATACCGTTCAATGTCAATGAGAATGAAGGCTTGCCATACTTGAACCAAGAGGTAAACATAGTGCCAAGACCACCACATACAGCAGCGAGGTTGGTTGTAAGGAACACGTGGCTGATAGCTACGCGGTTAACCTCGCCAGAAGCAGCAAGCTGAGAACCAGGGTTGAAGCCGAACCATCCGAACCAGAGGATGAACACGCCGAGGGCAGCAGCCATCAGGTTGTGGCCAGGGATAGCGACGCTCTTGCCATTGCGATACTTGCCGAGACGAGGGCCAAGGCAGATGGCGCCAACCAAAGAGAGCACACCACCTACAGAGTGAACGATGGCAGAACCAGCGAAGTCGTGGAAGGCGGCACCGAAGGTGTCCATCATGAACGAACCAGCCTCGCCGTTGCAGAGCCAGCCTCCGCCCCATGTCCAGTGACCTTCTACTGGATAGATGATCAACGAAATGAAGAATGAATAAACTACATACATGGAGAACTTGGTACGTTCTGCCATGGCACCTGAAACAATCGTAGCACTTGTAGCGCAGAACACAGTCTCAAACATCAAGAAACCCTCTGTAGGAAGGTCGCCATGATAGAAACTGAGGTCACCGAAGTTGGGCATACCGATGAAACCAGCGCCGTCGCTACCAAACATAAATCCGAAACCTACGAACCAGAAGAGAACAGAACCGACCATGAAGTCGACGAAGTTCTTGAACAAAATGTTCGCTGTGTTTTTACTGCGGGTAAATCCAGCCTCACAAAGGGCGAATCCCGGTTGCATGAAAAAGACCAACATGGCTGCAAGTAGCATCCAGACGGTATCCACTGAAAATCCTAAATCCTGTACACTCATAATCTTTTTACTTTGAAGTGTTGCTTAATCTTGAAAACTACTGTTATCCCTCACCTGTCAAGAAGAATTATTTCTCCAGTTCGGCATTGTAGAGGGCAATGTCGCCTCTCTCACCCGTACGCACTCTCACGGTGTCCTCAACAGGGATCACAAAGATACGACCATCGCCAATCTCACCCGTGCGGGCAGCCTCCGAAATGGCGCTAATAGTTTTCTCCACGTTCTTGTCGCGAACCACTACGTTCAGCAACACTCGCTCGATGCTGCTGGTGTCGTAAATCACACCACGATAGATACGAGCCTGTCTCATCTTGCCTTCTCCTCTTACGTCGTAGTAAGAGAACCACTCAATGTCGGCGGCAAGCAATGCTTCCTTCACATCCTCAAACTTTGTCTTACGGATGATTGCTTCGATCTTCTTCATGTTAATCTCTCCTATAAATTAAACTACATTTTGTTTGTTTTGATTGCAAAGTTATGACATTTTGTTATTGTTATCAAATATTTGCTTACTTTTTGTTATGCAACAACCATGTTTATTCCCGATTGTTAACGCACACAGAAAGCAAACTTACAATATGTAAGCAAATCGCAGGTGTTTACTTAGACATTGAAAGTTTCATTCAAATTCTAGATGTTTTTGTGATTTAGGCACGCCGCTTACCTATACCTTATATTATTTATATAAAATGCCAAAAATAACTCGAAATGGCTTTGTGGATAGAGCAATAATGATTACATTTGCAAACTATAAACAACCGACATTTATGGAAGAATGCAAGTACATACGTTTTGACTGGGCCATGAAACGACTGCTCAGGCAGAAGGCGAACTTCGGTATACTCGAAGGTCTGCTCACCACATTGCTCGGCATGAACATCCATATCAAGAACATGCTTGAGAGCGAAAGCAACCAAGACGACGAGGACGACAAGTATAATCGCGTGGACATGCTCGCCGAGAACGACAAAGGGGAGCTTTTCCTTATAGAAGTGCAGAACAACACCGAATACGCTTATTTCCAACGAATGCTTTTCGGCACATCCAAGTTGGTGACCGAATACATCAAGAAAGGCCAGGGCTACGAAAATGTCCGCAAGGTGTACAGCGTGAACATCGTGTATTTCCAGCTTGGAAAAGGCACCGACATCGTTTACCACGGCAAGACGGAGTTTCGCGGCATACACAATGGCGACGTGCTTGAGCTAAGTCCGTTCCAAAGACAAAGATTCAAAGTCGACGCCGTCAGCGACCTTTATCCGGAATACTACATATTAAAGGTGAACGACTTCAACCGCGTGGCGAAAAACTCGCTTGAGGAATGGGTCTATTACCTTAACACCGGCGACGTGCCACAAGGGGCAAAAGCCCCCGGCATGGAGGAAGTGAAAGAGCAACTTACCATTGACAGGATGACCAAGATGGAGCGGGACGCCTACTACAAGCACCTCGACAATATAGTCATCCTGCGCGACAACATCTATACAGAGCGCGAGGAAGGAAGACTGGAAGGAAGAGCAGAAGGAAGAGAGGAAGGAAGGGCCGAGGGAAGGGCCGAGGGAAGGGCCGAGGGAAGAGAGGAAGGAAGACTGGAAGAACGCAAGGCGAACGCAAGGAAAATGAAAGACCTTGGCATTCCAGCGGACACGATTTCCCAAATAACCGGACTGCCCGTCGAAGACATCGACCGCCTGTAACCTCAGCACAATATTATAAAACAACATCATGAAAAAATAATGGAAAGACCCACTCTCACCAACAAGCAGTATATCCTGCCGTTTATTCTCGTAACAACCCTCTTCTTCCTATGGGGGTTCGCACGCGCCATCCTTGACGTGCTCAACAAGCACTTCCAAAACGCGCTCGACATCTCCATGTCGCAGTCGGCACTCATCCAGGTCACAACCTATCTCGGATATTTCATCATGGCAATCCCCGCCGGATGGTTCATCAACCGGCACGGCTACCGCACGGGCGTCATCTTCGGCCTCATGCTCTTCGGCGTGGGCTCGCTGCTCTTCATCCCCGGCGCCGAAGCCGGCACGTTCTACGCCTACCTCGGCGCGCTCTTCATCATAGGATGCGGACTGGTGTTCCTGGAGACGTCGGCAAACCCGTATGTCACGGAGCTCGGCAATCCCGAGACTGCCACGAGCCGCCTCAACTTCTCGCAGTCGTTCAACGGCCTTGGCTCGCTTGCCGCCACGTTCATCGTGGGGCAGTTCCTCTTCACCGGAGGCAACGATCGCGGCAAGGTGGTGCTGCCTTATGCCATCCTTGGCATCATAGTGCTCATAATAGCCGTGGTCTTCTCGCGCGTCAGACTGCCGGAGATAAACCATAAGTCCACCACGGAAGACGAGGAGCAAGGCACGCGCATAGTGAAGCTCTTCCGCCATCACCCCATGTTCGTCTTCGGACTCTTTTCCCTCCTTGCCTACGAGGTGGCGGAGATAAGCATCAACAGCTATTTCATCAACTTCGTGACCGACAAGGGCTGGATGAGCGACAACACGGCATCTATCGTGCTCACGGCGGCGCTGGCGTTCTTTATGTTCGGACGCTTTGGAGGCAGCTGGATCATGCGGACCATCAAGGCGGAGAACATGCTCCTCATCTGCGCCACGGGAAGCGTGGTGAGCATCGGCCTCGTGCTATGCAACTTAGGCTGGGTGTCCATGATCGCCTTGATATTCAACTACGTCTTCGAAGCGATAATGTTTCCCACCATCTTCTCGCTCTCGCTGCGCGGCTTGGGCAACCTCACCAAGAGCGCGTCGTCGCTGCTGATGATGACACCGATAGGCGGATGCGGTTTCCTGCTGATGAGCCTCATTGCCGAATCCACGCAAATGATGTCGCTGCCGTTTGTCATTCCATTCCTCTGCTACTTCCTCGTTTTGCTCTTCGCCTTGGAACTCACGCGCAAGGGAAAAGGCCATGATCCCGTGCTGACGCTTTAAGGTGCGACGCGACATAGGCCCGACCGATTTTGCAAAACCGACATTGCAAAACCGCAAAACAAGCACGACGCAAACCGCCATATTACCTTTTTTAATATTCAGCAACACAAAATAACCATCAAGAATATGCTAAAAGGAAAATATGTGCTAAATTTGCAAGCGAAAGAGAGAAAGGCTCTTTGATTGAATAAGGATTACAAAAGGAAAACTATTACTTTTTAACATTTAATAAAATGGTTAACTACAAAGAATTGGGTCTCGTCAACACACGCGAGATGTTCCAGCGCGCCGTAACAGGCGGTTATGCCGTACCAGCTTTCAACTTCAACAACCTTGAGCAGCTTCAGGCTATCATCACAGCCAGCTCAACACTCAAGAGCCCTGTCATCCTTCAGGTTTCAAAGGGCGCACGCTCATATGCCAACGCCATCCTGCTCCGCTATATGGCACAGGGCGCCGTGGAGTTCGCCAAGAGCCTCGGCTGCAACCATCCTGAGATCGCGTTGCACCTCGACCACGGAGATTCTTTCGAGCTCGTGAAAGACTGCGTAGACCTCGGCTTCTCAAGCGTCATGATCGACGGTTCAAGCAAGCCTTACGAGGAGAACATCGAGCTCACACGCAAGTGCGTGGAGTATGCCCACAAGTACGATGTTACAGTTGAGGCAGAGCTTGGCGTGCTCGCTGGCGTTGAGGACGACGTTGTCGCTGAGGAAAGCCACTACACAAAGCCTGAGGAGGTTGTAGACTTCTCAAAGCGCACTGGTTGCGACAGCCTCGCTATCTCTATCGGCACAAGCCACGGTGCTTACAAGTTCAAGCCCGAGCAGTGCACACGCGACCCGAAGACTGGCCGTCTGGTTCCTCCTCCATTGGCATTCGACGTGCTGGCTGAGATCGAGAAGCAGCTCCCTGGCTTCCCAATCGTGCTCCACGGTTCTTCTTCAGTGCCTCAGAACTATGTCGACATCATCAACAAGTTCGGTGGCAAGCTTCCTAACGCTGTCGGTATCCCAGAGGATCAGCTCCGTCAGGCTTCAAAGAGCGCCGTCTGCAAGATCAACATCGACTCAGACTCTCGTCTGGCTTACACTGCCGGTGTGCGTGAGACTCTTGCTGAGCATCCTGACTACTTCGACCCACGTCAGTATGGCAAGGTGGCTCGCAACTACATGATCGACATGTACTCAGAGAAGATCAAGGACGTCCTTGGTTCTGACAACAAGCTCGCCAACTGCGACTAATCAATCTTTCCGTCTCCCATCAGTGGAGATGAAAGCAAAATAGGAACAAGTCCCGTAGGGACGACAACAATAGCGTAGGGGTTTACCCCTGCGCTTTTTTTTGTTTTTGTCCATTGCCCCTGTAGGGGGCACACATTGCAGAATAGGGGCTTGCCCCTATTTATCCCAATGGCATCACATTACGTTGCCCCTGTAGGGGGCGCATAATTCATAGTGAGATGTTGAAATATGCGCCCCCTACAGGGGCTACATTTGAGAAAACATGCAAAAAAGCGCAGGGGTAAACCCCTGCGCTTTGTCATGTCGTCCCTACGGGACTTTTTGCTCGCGATATCCTTGCCTGACAGCAATGATTGGCATTGCACTGGAATGGCATTGACATTGCACTGAAACGCCATCGGCTTTGCACTGGAATCGTGACGAGATTCCAGTGCAAAGCCGATGGCGCAAAATCGCCGCCAACGAAACCCATTGGTCGCAGCGTTTATTTTTGCGAAGCTCCGATTATCATTCCAATAACGATTATCTTTTTATTGGTGTCCGGTAAAATTTTCATATAACGTTGTAAGCTTCTGGATATCTATTCGTTGTAAACGATTTTTGACACATGAGGCTTACTTCTTACCATTGCGTGATTCGCTATTCGTTGCCCCTGTAAGGGGCGCAGATTACAGGATAGGGTCTCAGCCCTATCTCTCCTCGGTATCATAAAACATAGCCCCTGTAAGGGACGCATAATTCATTGTAAGCGATTGAAATATGCGCCCCTTACAGGGGCTTCGTTTGTGATAAAGCGTAAAAAACGTAGGGGCAAGCCCCTACGCTATAATCTGTCGTCCCTACGGGACTCACCAGTTGCGGTGTTTTTCGCTAAGCACCGATTATCTTTCCCGTACGGTTATCTTTCCTGTATGTAGAGTTTTCCGTTTACGATAGACGCCTTGACCTTCTTCATCCTGTTCAGGTTGTCAATCACCTCATCGAGCGTCAGGTCGCGTTGCAGCATGAAGTGCATGCGACATTGGGTCAACTTCGAGTCGGCGATGACCGTCTTGATGCCATACGATTGGCTAATCCGCGCCAGTATGTCTTGCAGCGAGGCATTGTCGAAATAGAAATAGCCGTCTCTCCATGCCACACATTCCATGGTATCAGCCTCGTGGACCTGTATGGGGCGGTTGGCTCTCAGCAACGCCTCCTTGCCGGGCGACAGCGTCACCTTGTCTTGCCCCTGCCTGTTGGAGAACTGCACGCTGCCGTTCACCAGCGTCACTTTCACCGTGGCATCGCTCTTTTCCGAAGCCTTCACGTTGAACTCGGTGCCTGTGACCAAGGTCTCCGACGAGGCTGTCGCCACGATGAAGGGGTGCTGCTTGTCTTTCTTCACCACGAAATACGCCTCGCCGTCGAGTGTCACCCGTCGCTCGTTTCCGTCGAAGCTCTTTGGGTACATCAGCCTTGTGTCCGGATGCAGGTATGCCAAGCTACCATCAGGAAGCACCATCTTGCACGAGTGACCCTTGGAGACATTAAGGCGTATGGTGTCCACGTGCGCGAAAAGGCGGTCCAGGTCTTTGCTTTCCACCTGCTGCTCTCCGGTCTTCTCGTCCACGGCGGTGGTTATAGGTTCAGCCGATGAGCCAGCGGCAACTTTCTGACGCGCCACCAGTCCATTGTCGGTGGTGCTCAGCTCCACCGACGTCTTTTTTTGCAAGGAAGGCAAAGCCATAGCCAGCAGCAAGGCGATGGCCGCTGCGGCACCGAGACATACCTTTATGACCATTGACGGCAGGTGTGGCTTTTTGTTATCGTGTTTTTGGTGGAAATCGCGAAGTTTCTTCTCGACATCATCATCGGTAATAGACAGGTTTTCTTGGTTCAGAATATCCGTGATGATACCGATGTCCTCCATCGCTTCCTTGTCATATTCTTCTATGTTCATGCTCTTTTACAATCTATTCATAATACGAAGAGGCATGTGAAACGGTTATGCGTATCTCGCCATTTTGCGCACGCAACAACGTTTTTTAACGTTCTTGCGAGTTTTCCCGCAGTTCCCTTATCTGTTTCAGAGCTTTCACGATGTGTTTCTTCACCGTGGCCACGCTGACATCCATGTCGGCGGCTGCCTCGGCGTATTTCATGTGCTGCACGAAGCAGCGGGTGAAAATGGCAAGCGTGACAGGCGGAAGCGTGTCTAAGACCTGCTTGATTTTCTCCTCCCGTTCCTTCATCTCCCTGATATGGTCTTCGGTGTCATACTTCTGCGAGCTCACCATGGCATAGTCGATGAATCGCTGCTCGGTCTTTCTGCGGCGCAGGAGGCTGATGCATTTCGCCCTGAGAATGGCATACAGATACGACTGCACGGTAGGGATGTTTACGGAGTCGAAATGCGCCCAAAGGTATTCGAACACGTCGCCCACAAGGTCACAACATTCCTCATCTTCCGCCACATAACGTTTGGCGAAGATGAACAGCTGCTTATAGTATACCCTGTATATGTGGTCGAACTGGTCCCTTTGAGCCTTTATCTCCATGTTTTCTCTTTCCCGATACAAAGTTAAGTAAAACTTTGCTTTTCTTCCCCTATTCCGCCCCGCGAATGCCATTTTTGTTAAAAAAACGCCCGAAAACCGAGTTTTTTGCTATAAATCGTCATTATTTTCCAAAAAAGCGTAACCGTTATTACAACCTTGGCGTAATATAAAAAAAAAGATTCATAGAATAGTTTATAAAAATTAAAGAGAGAATTTATGGTGAGAAACAGAATGGCTACCGTGTTGCTTATCGCATGGCTCGGATTGCTTTCGGCATTCGGACAGGGGAAGCAAATCACGATGAACTTCAAGAACGAGAGCCTGTCTTCAGCCCTGAAGAGGTTGGAGAAGGTTAGCGGTTACAAGATTATGTTCACCTACGAGGATGTAGAGGGATATAATGTCAACGCCAAGGTGAAAGACGCGGAGTTTGATTATGTCATCCAGATGTTGCTGAGCGGCAAGCCTCTCAGCTATAGCAGCGAGGGCAAGTTTGTGAACGTTACCCTGCGCGACCCCAAGCAGACTTACGACAACAGCAAGCGAGAGCTCCACGGCACGGTGGTGTCGCAGGAAGACGGGCTGCCCATCATCGGCGCCACGGTGAAGATCATGGGCACCAAGGATGTTACCGTCACCGATGCCAACGGTAAGTTCTCGTTCTCCAATTTGCCTTACGGCGCCAGCCTCATTGTTTCTTACCTGGGCATGGAGACCAAGAACGTGCGTGCCAAGGACGGTATGCGCGTCTCCTTGAAGAGCGACAGCAAGCAGGTGGAGGAAGTGGTGGTCAACGGTACGTTTACCCGTAAGGCCAACACCTTTACCGGTGCGGTGACCACCGTGAAAGGCGAGGAGCTGCAGCGTGTGGGCAACAACAACGTGCTGCAGAGCTTGAAAAACATAGACCCGTCGTTCATGCAGATAGAGAACCTCAGCGCGGGTAGCAACCCCAACGCCTTGCCCGACTACCAGATGCGTGGCTCTTCCACCATCTCCAGCGTGCAGGGCGAATATGCCTCCAGCGCCAACCAGCCCCTCTTCATCCTCGACGGCTTCGAGACCGAGCTGACCAAGATCATGGACCTCGACATGAACCAGGTGGAGAGCGTCACCACCCTCAAGGATGCCACCGCCAAGGCCATCTATGGCTCGAAGGCCGCCAATGGCGTCATCGTCGTGGAGACCAAGAAACCCGAACTGGGCAAGATGCGCGTCACCTATACCGGAAGCCTTGACATCGAGGCTCCCGACCTGACCAGCTACAACCTCTGCAACGCCGCAGAGAAACTGGAGGTTGAGAGGCTCGCCGGGCTCTTCTCGTCAGACAATGCCTTGACACAGATTTCCCTCGACGCCCAATATGCCAACAAGCTGCGCGAGGTGATGGCAGGGGTCGACACCGACTGGCTGGCACAGCCCGTGCGCACCGGCGTGGGCCACAAGCACTCGCTCTACATGGAGGGCGGACAGCAGAACATGCAGTATGGCGTGAACCTGAGCTACAACAACATCGAGGGTGCCATGAAGGGAAGCGACCGCAACACCTTCTCGGGCGGCATCACCCTCTCCTACCGTCTGGGCAACCTCGTCTTCCGCGACAAGCTAACCATCGACTACAACAACAGCAATGAGTCGCCCTACGGTTCCTTCTCGCAGTATTATCAGATGAACCCCTACAGCCGTCTCTACGACGAGAAGGGCAACATGCAGAAGGTATATTCCTATACCAACAACTCGGGCGTGGCTGGCACGTACTACAACCCACTCTACAACACCACGCTCAACACCATCGACCGAAGCACCTACACCACCATCACAAACAACTTCTACCTGGAGTGGCAAATCAGCCAGGCGTTCCGCATGACGGGCAAGTTTGGTATCGTGAACAAGAACACCACGTCCGACAACTTCAAGCCAGCCAACCACACCGACTTCAATTCGATGACCGACGTCAACCGCAAGGGTAAGTATGTCAAGGGCAACGGCACATATACCGACATCAGCGCCGAGCTTGGCCTGCAGTATACCAAGCAGATGGACAAGCACCTGCTGTTTGCCAACGCCCAGCTGAGCATGGCAAGCAACAAGTACAACAACATCTCCTTCACAGCCGAGGGTTTCCCCAACGACTTCATGGACGACATCACCTTTGCCAACCAGTATGCCGAAAACGGCAAGCCATCAGGCACGGAGGGCATCTCGCGCACCTGCGGCGGACTCTTCAGCGTCAACTATTCTTACGACGAGCGCTACCTCTTCGATGCCAACTATCGTCTCTCCGGCTCTTCAGAGACGGGCAGCAACAACCGCTGGGGTTCCTTCTGGTCTGTCGGCGGCGGATGGAACATCCACAACGAGAAGTTCATCAAGAGCCTGAAGGTGATAGACCGCCTCAAGTTGCGCGCTTCCTTCGGTTACACCGGAAGCCAGGGCTTCAGCTCTTATGACGCCATGGCCACCTTCCTCTACTACAGCAAGTCCTACAATAACAGCGTGGGTTCCTATGTGAAGGGACTCGCCAACGAGAGCTTGCACTGGCAGGAGAAGTACGACACCAACATCGGTCTCGACTTCGCCCTCTTCCACAACCGCTTCTCGGGCCGCTTCGACTATTACATCTCCAACACCAAGGGCATGATCACCGGCGTGACCGTACCCTACACCACAGGTTTCTCTACCTATGTAGCAAACCTTGGAGAGACTGAGAACCGAGGCGTGGAACTCTACCTCAACTACCGTGCCTTCTCAGGCAACCATGGCAGAGACTACATCAACATCTTCGCCAACGTGGCGCACAACAAGAACAAGCTCAAGAAGATTTCCAACTCGCTGCGCGCATGGAACGACTCACAGGATGCGAGCATGACCAAGAACAAGACCACCTCGCCGATGGTGAAATACTACGAGGGCTGCTCCATGAACGCCATCTGGGCAGTGAAGTCGCTCGGCATTGACCCGCAAAACGGTAAGGAGATCTTCGTCAAGAAAGACGGCTCCGTGACCTACGACTACGACATCGCCGACCAGGTGGTATGCGGTGACACGCAGCCAAAATACAACGGCAACTTCGGCGTGAACGGCGAGGTAAAAGGATGGGGATTCAATGTTTCCGCCAGCTACCGTTGGGGCGGACAATACTACAACACCACTTTGGTGAACAAGGTGGAGAACGCCTCGCTGCAATACAACGTTGACCGCCGCGTGCTCACCGACCGTTGGCAGAAGCCAGGCGACATTGCCCTCTACAAGAGCATCGCTGACCAAAGCACCACATATCCCACGTCAAGGTTCGTGCAAGACTACAACGTCTTCACCTTGGCTTCGCTCACCCTCTACTACGACTTCCGCAACTGCAAGTTCGTGAAAAACTCCTTCCTGGAGCGCCTCAAGGTGAGTGCCTACACCAACGACCTCTTCGTCATTTCGTCAGTGAAGACCGAGCGTGGTACCACCTACCCCTTCGCCCGCACCTTCTCGCTCTCGGCGCAGGTCACGTTCTAATTACACATCATTACATATATAAAGAAAGACAACGATATGAACAACATATTCAAGACCATCCTCTTTTCGGTAGCGGCAATGGCTTCTCTTACGTCGTGCAACGACTGGCTCGACGTAAGCCCCAAGTCACAGATCAAGGAGGATGACCACTTCAGCCGCGAGGGCGGATACAAGGATCAGCTCACCGGCGTGTACACGGCCATGGCGAGCAGTGCCATGTACGGACTCAACATGGGCATCGGTTTCTCCGAGGTGCTGTCGCAGAACTACGACGTGGATGCCGGCGGCGAGTGGCGCTACGCCAACGCCTACGATTACACCAACTCGGGCGTGGAGAGCACCATCAGCACCATTTGGAGTAGCACATACAATGCCATTGCCAACCTGAACATCATGATTCGCAACATCGACAAGGCCGACTCCACGATGTTCTCCGAAAACCACTATTACACCTACCGTGGCGAAGCCTACGGCCTGCGCGGCTTCCTCCACTTCGACCTGATGCGCCTCTTCGCCTGCGCACCGGCAATGGACAACAACGCCAAGGGCGTGCCCTACGTGACCGAATACAGCACCAACGTGGCGGAGCAGAAGACCGTCGGCGAGACCATGCAGCTCATAGTCAACGACTTGCTCGTGGCCCACGATTGCCTGAAGCACGACTCGCTCAAGATTGGCTCGTCGCCATATTACGCACGCTCCAGCCGCATTCCATACTTCAACTATTATGCCGCCACGCTCACCCTGGCACGCGCCTACATGTGGATGGGCGACAAGCAAAACGCCCTGAAGTATGCCAACGAGATCATTGACATAGTAGAATCCGACCTCAACAGCAAGCCGTTCTCTTGGATTCACTACACCAATATGCAGAGCAGCAAGCTGAACGAGGTGGACATGGCTTTCACTTGTGAGCAGATTTTCCATCTCACCATGAACGACTGGGAGGACACCGCCGACAAGTACTTCACCTCAGCGGGCGGAACCAGCGTCCTCACCCCGTCCGAGACCAAGGCACAAGACATCTACGAAGTGTCCAAGGGCTACGGCAACGACTACCGCTACCTGAAGGGCTACGAGCAGGACGGCAGCCAGCGATACATGTGCAAGTTCTGGCATATTTCCGGCAGCGCCTACAACGACATATATCCCATGCTGCGCATGACCGAGGCGTTCTACATCGCGGCAGAGTGCCTCAAGGAGAGCGACCCCAAGCGCGCCGTGGAACTGCTCAACGAGGTGCGCGAGAACCGCAACCTGAGCCTTTTCGCGCTCGACTACACCACCATGAGCGCCGACGACATACAGAACGAGATCTACAAGGAATACCGCAAGGAGTTTGTGGGCGAGGGCGGCCAGCTCTTCTTCTACTACAAGCGCCTCAACGCGCAGGAGATAAAGGGTGCATCAGTGCACCCGGGCAAGGGTGTATACGTATTGCCTATTCCAAGCAACGACCAGGAGTTTGGCGGATACACCAACTAATTTATAATTTGTAATTTATAATGAGACAGACGTTATGAAGATACGCAACATCATATTGGCAGCCGTGGCAGTGCTTGGCATCGCCTCCTGCTCCAACGACGATTTCCTATACCAGGACCAAGCGCGCGTGCGCCTCACCGGTCCGAAAATATACACTTCGGGCACCGACTCGCTCAACTTCTCTTTCGTAAGCGTTGCCAGCGGCACCGACAGCAAGACTCTCAACGTGGATGTCTACGTCATGGGCACGGCGACCAACCGCGACCGCACAGCATCCATCAGCATAAACGCGCAGAAGTCCACTGCCACCAGCGACATGTATGAGGTGCCTGCCACGGTCACCATTCCCGCCGACAGCACCCATGCCGTGCTGCCCGTGGTCATCAAGCGCACGGACGCCATACTCACAAAGTCGGTCTACCTCTACATTCAAGTGGCTGAGTCGGCCGACTTCGCTCCCGGCGTGAACGAGGAGAACCATCTCATGCTCATCTGGAACGACAAGATAAGCAAGCCCAACAACTGGGACGACCTCAAAGAGTTCTTCGGCGAATACAGCGACACCAAGTACCGCTTCATGCTCGAGACCCTCACAGGCGTGGGCGAGCTCGATGCCGACACCATGTCGTGGGCATTGCTCATGAGCTACCGCATCAAGTGCCAAGGCGCATTGGACACCTACAATGCGGCACATCCTAACGCACCGCTGACCGACGAGAACGGCAACCTGGTATCATTCAACTGATGCCCCGCGGACAGAGTGATATTAAAGAAAATGAACGAAAAAGAAAGAACTCAACGATGAAGAACACAACAATATGGATCATGGCACTGTTGGCAACAGTGTTCAGCCTCTCGGCATGCTATAGCGACGACGGCAACTATACCTATCTCTCCGACGAGGAAGCGGGCAAGATCACCTTCGACACCGTGGGCATTGCCAACCGCCTCGCGCTGCAGTATAACCTTGACCCCGGCGACACTATCGACTTCGAGCCAAACGTGAAATACAAGTATCCGGAGCGCCTGCGCTACCGCTGGTTCGTGCTCACCCTCACTCAGGGCACCTACCAGCCCGTGCAGAACGGCAACATCATGGAGTATCCGCCAGCCGACACCATAGCCTACACCAAGCACCTCCACTGGATCGTGAACCTCACCCCAGGCACCTATCGCTTCTACCTCATGGCAGAAGACACCATCACCGGCATGAAGGGCTACTATCAGGCTCAAGAAAGATTCACAACCGTGAACCAGAGCGGCAACCAAACAGGACTCTACCTGCTCACCGAGCGCGACGGCAACACCGACATCGAGATCTTCACTTCCGACCTGATGCTCATCTACGGATCGGGCACCAACTGCTACCAAGGCTACTACCACAAGCTCAAAGGCAAGTACCTTGAGGGCAAGCCGCGCTGGATCAGGGGTACACACACAGGCGGCAAGACCAAGGACGGATACCTCGTGGCTACCGACAAGAACCTCTACCGACTCAACTCCGTGGGCCTGGAGACGATGAACGACTGGAGTTCTATGTTCTACGACACCCCCGAAACCTTCGATCCCCAGTGTGCTTGGCTCAACAAGGATCTGAACTGTGAGTTCCTCATCAACAACGGCAAGCTCCACGTGCTCTACAATGGCAAGTCAAACGACCGCAAGTTCTCCTCTGCCATTGCCGGCGACTACGAGGCATATCCCTACCTGATGTACACCACTATCTCTTCTTGGCGTCCCGTGACCGGAGCCATCAACTCCTACAATGTCATCTACGACAAGAAGAACCACAAGTTCTCACCCTATTACGGTTCGGCATCGGCCCTCTCTTCGTTCAAGCGCACCAGCTCTGACGCCTTTGTGGACGCCAACGCCGTGCCCGAGAACGTGAAGGCGGTGTTCAACGGCGGCGGCAACAACACCTGCGTGGTGGCAGAAGATGCCGACGGCACGACATGGCTCTACCGCTACCTGTTCTACAACCGCGTGGACGAAGGAGACCTCTCTGCCTCTGGCGCACACAGCAAGCTCGACCTGAGCAAGTGTAAAGACATCAAGAACGCCAAGCTCTTCACAGCCAGCACCGCAGGCTATGCCGTTTACTATGCCACAGACAACGCCGTGTACAGCTTCTCCATGTCGAGCGGCGACGAGAGCTCTAACACCCTCTACACCTGCGAGCCGGGCGAAACGGTGACAGCCGTTTATACCGGGGGAAGCGTTGGCGGCGGATGGCCAACCAGCAGCTGCATTCTCTGGATAGGCGTGTGGAACGAGAACACCAAGGACGGCAAGCTCATACAGTATGAGATTGACAACAACTACGGCGTGGCGCAGAGTTTCTGGGGGCCGATGTTCGGTGCCAACGAGAACCCCGTCGTCACCACAGGCTGGGGCAAGATCGTGAGCATGAGCTTCATCGACGCGGAATAAGCATATTGAACAACCTATAAATCTCTTTCAACAAAAAAATGAAGAAAAAATTGTTCCTGGGTATGGCAGCCGCCTTGGTTGCCCTATCCGCCACAGCCGGCAACTACAAGGTGTCCGGCTCTATCAAGGGCATTGCCGACGGCACCACGATGGTGCTCGTGCCCGTAACCCACGACGACGAGAAACCTATCGCCGAGGCCACCGTGCAGAACGGCAAGTTTGCCTTCTCGGGCACCGTGTCGGAGCCCATCTGCGTGAGTCTGCGCATCAAGGACACCTATGGCGGCTTGCAGCTGATGCTCGACAACGAGGACGCTCTCGTGGAGGCAACCGCACAGAAAGACGGTCGCAGCGACATAGCCTATTACAGCTATACCAACAAGAAGGTGACTGGCTCGCCGCTCACCGACAAGCTCTACAAGTTCACAGCCGTGCGCGACAGCCTCAACGATGTGCGCATGGCCTTTGAGGAGCGCTACCGCGAGCTCAACAACAAGTTGGGCGAAGCCCACAAGGCCAAAGACCAGGCCAAGATAAAGGAACTGAAGGAGAGCGACGAATACAAGGCCATGGGCAAGGAAGACAACGATTTCTTCTATGCAGTGAGCAAAGCCTACAACAGCCGCATCAATGCCAACAAGGACACTTTCTGGGGCCCGCTGCTGATGATCAATTTCACCAGCTATCTCACTCCCGACATGCGTTCGGTCTACGAAAGCTTCTCTGACGCTGCCAAAAACTCCTATTATGGCAAGAAGGCAAAGGACGAGCTTTATCCCGCCGGAGGTATTGGTCAGAAGGTGCCCGAGTTTACCGTCACCGACGAGGCTGGCAAGACTCACACGCTGGCTTCCCTCCTGAAGGGCAAGAAATATCTTGTGCTCGACTTCTGGGCAAGCTGGTGCGGTCCATGCCGCCGCGAGATTCCCAACGTGAAGAAGCAGTATGAGCTTTACAAGGACAAGGGCCTTGAGGTGGTGAGCATCTCCATCGACAAGAAGGCTGCCGACTGGAAGAAGGCCGTGAAGGACGAGAACCTGCAATGGCCCAACTTCCTCTCGCCCGACGTGGCAACGCAATACAAGGTGCGTGCCGTGCCTACCATGTACCTCCTCGACAGCGAGGGACGTGTGGTGGCTGAAAACGAGGATGCCCGTGGCGAGAAGCTCGCCGCCAAGCTTGCCGAGCTTTTCAAGTAAACACCAATACAGGCCATGCCCCCAATGGGCAAACCGCAAAAAAAGGCACCGGCTTTGCGCTGCAAAGTCGGTGCCTTTTCTGTGATATGTCACGGTCTTTCCAATGCTAAGCCGATGGCTATCCTCCTTAAAGCCAACATATGTTGTAATATAATAGAAATATTTAGTAATATTTTTTCAATGTTTCAAAAAAAAGACATAAATTTGCAGAACCATAAACAATCGAACAATCGTTTAACCCTTTTAAGTAACGTAACATGAGGAATCCTAACCATTTGCTGCTAAGCCAAGCCCTATTGCTGTCGCTTGGCTTCCTGTCGGTTGCTCCCGTCTCGGTACATGCCGACACGCAAGGCATATACCAAAATGCCCTCACGGTGTCGGGCACGGTCGTCGACGACAAGGGCGAGCCGGTGATTGGCGCGACGGTGCTTGAGGACGGCACGTCCAACGGCACGGTGACAGACGCCAACGGCCAATTTACCCTCAAGACATCTCACGGCGCGCAGATACGCGTCTCCTATCTCGGCTACAAGACCATCCTGCTCAAGGGCAAGCCAAAGATGGACATCAAGATGAGCGAGGACAACAACCAGCTCAACGAAATAGTGGTCGTGGGCTACGGACTGCAAAAGAAGGTGGACATCACCGGTGCCGTGGCAAACATCGACGTGGACAAGGCCATAGCCTCGCGCCCAATCACCGACGTGGGCAAGGCGCTGCAGGGAGCATCACCAGGCCTCACCATCACCAACCTCACCGGCGGCCTCGGCACGCAGTCGAACATTCGCCTGCGCGGTAGCGTGGGATCGCTCAGCGCCACCTCGGGCACGCAGCCGCTCATACTCGTAGACAACGTTGAGGTGCCCGACATAAACCTCGTGAACCCCGACGACATAGAGAGCATATCGGTGCTCAAGGACGCGGCGTCATCGTCCATCTACGGCACGCGAGCAGCATGGGGCGTCATCCTCATCACCACCAAGAAAGGCACCGACAGCAACAGGGTGAAGGTGTCTTACAGCGGCAACCTGGCATGGAACACACCTACGAAGCAGGCAGAGCTAGCCTCGACGGTGGACAACGCCAAGTTCATCCTAGCCGTGGCCAACCGCCTCGGCACCGACCATGCCTCCTCGATAGGCTACTACGTCGACGAGTACGCGCTGGGCAAGATGCAAGACTGGCTCGACAAGTATGGCGGAATGTCACAATCGGAGCTGGGAGAGATGAAAGAGGGGCGCGACTTCGAGCTGAAGGACGGCCACACATATTTCTATCGCTCGTTTGACCCCGTGGACATGTTCACGCGCAAGTGGACTCCGCAGCAGACCCACAACCTGTCGGTCGTGGGCGGCAACAAGAACACCACCTACAACATCTCGGGGTCTTATTTCAACCAAAAGGGCGTGATGAAGCACAACACCGACAAGTACTCGCGCTTCACGCTCACGAGCAACATCACCACGAAGATACGCGACTGGTGGAACGTGCATAGCAACATAATGTTCTCGCAAGAGAAGAACGACCAGCCATACAAGTTCACCTCGGGACAATACGACGCTTGGTTCTACCTGCTGCGCTGGCCGCGCTGGTATCCTTACGCCGACTATGACGGCAAGTCGTTCCGCTCCTCGGTGACCGACATACGCAACGGCAACCGCGAGACCATGCGCACCTCTTACCTGCGCGCCAACGTGGGCACGACGCTCAACCCGCTGAAGGGGCTCAACGTGAACTTCGACTACACCTTCGGGCTTGTCAACTACGCGCAAAAGCGCAACGGCGGCACCGTGATGGCCTACGACATGTTCACCACGTCGCCCTTCAGCAACTACAAGGACATCTACGGCTCCACGCACAACCGCGTGATACAGACGTCGCAATACAACTTCCAGAACATCTTCAAGGCATACGCCACCTACGCGTTCGACATTGCCAACGACCACCATTTCAAGGTGATGGCAGGTATGGACGCCGAGACACGCCGCCTCACGTCCCACTACTCTGAGCGTCGCGGCCTCATCAGCGTGACGCTGCCCGAGATAAAGCTCGCCACAGGCGACCAGTACAGCTACAACAGCGCGTACAGCTACAACAACGACTTCGCCGCGGCAGGTTTCTTCGGACGTCTCAACTACGACTTCCTCGACCGCTACCTCTTCGAGTTCAACGTGCGCCGCGACGGCTCTTCGCGCTTCCCCGACGGACACAAGTGGGCCACGTTCCCATCGTTCTCGGTGGGTTGGCGCGCCAACGAGGAGAAGTTCATGGACTGGGCCAAGCCAACGCTCTCCAACCTCAAGATACGCGGCTCGTGGGGCACGGTGGGCAACCAGGACGTGGCTGCCAACTCGTTCATCTCGACCATGAGCACCAGCAACTCGGGCTGGGTCATCAACAACCAGAACGTGCTGGGCATCTCTACGCCTACAGTGGTGTCGCCAACGCTGACGTGGGAGCGTGTGTCAACGCTCGACATCGGCGTGGACGCCGGCTTCTTCAACAACGACCTCAACATCACCTTCGACTGGTACAGGCGCGTCACCTCGGACATGCACACCGCCGGCGAGCAGCTGCCTGAGACCTTCGGAGCCAGCGTGCCAAAGGTGAACTTCGGCGAGATGACGGGCACGGGCTTCGAGCTCGGCATCAACTACCAACACCGTTTCGCCAACGGCTTGGGCATCAACCTCGCCGCGACGCTGTCGAACGTGACGGAGAAGATAACCAAGTACAACAAGGAGGACCGCAACATCTACGGATACTACGAGGGCAAGACGCTCGGCGAGATATGGGGCTACGAGACCGACCGCCTCTTCCAGGCCGACGACTTCAACGCCGACGGCACGCTCAAGGAGGGCATAGCATCGCAATCGCTGTATGAGAGCGGAGCGTTCAAGTTCGGCCCGGGCGACGTGAAATACAAGGACCTCGACAACGACGGAAAGATAACCTACGGAAAGAACACCGTGGAGGACCACGGCGACCTGAAGGTCATCGGCAACACGCTGCCTAAATATGAATACAGCTTCACCATCGGCGCCGACTGGAAAGGCATCGACTTCTCAATGTTCTTCCAGGGCGTGGGCAAGCACGACTATTGGGGCTACGGCTCGGTGGTCATCCCCGGAGGCGGCTCAAGCTATTCCGACTCCTTCTTCGCCCACCAAACCGACTACTGGACACCGGAGAACACCGACGCCTTCTACCCGCGCCCATACAACATGGCATGGCAAAGCAACGCCTACAACTTCCTCAGGCAGTCGCGCTACCTGCTCAACATGGCATACCTGCGCTGCAAGAACATCACCGTGGGCTACACGCTGCCCGACAAGGTGCTCAGGAAGATACACCTGCAGAAGATACGCGTCTACTTCTCTGCCGAGAACCTCTTCGAGTTTGACCACATGAACGGCATACCTCTCGACCCCGAGACCACCGACTACAAGACGGGCTACGGAAGCGGCTCATGGTCGTTTGGCCGCAGCTATCCATTCAGCCGCACGCTGAGCTTCGGTTTGCAGGCCACATTCTAAAACACACTTAAAACAAGCAACAACATGAAATCGAAATATATCATAAGCCTTGCTTTCGCGGCTCTCTCAATGTCGTCGTGCGGCGACTTCCTCACGCGAGAGCCCGAGGACACCGTGACCGACATCCCGAGTTTCTGGAACAACGAGGACAACATTCGCTCATCGGTCTACAACCTCTACACCGACTATTTCGTGGGCTACAACTCTGGCTGGAGCCGCTCCGACTTCTTCTACGACACGCGCGTGGCCGACTGGAACGACGACAACGCGCAGGAGAAGGCCACAATGTTTACCAAGGTGGCGCCAACCACCGGCGATGGTGCCAGCGACGCCAACCCCGCCTCGCCATGGGACTTCACCAACGTGACCACCATAAACAAGCTCCTGGCAAAGGTGCAGGAATCATCGCTCAACGAAGAGGCGAAGAACCACTGGATGGGCGTGGCGCGATTCTTCCGCGCCATGGAATACAGCCGCCTCGTGCAACGCTTCGGCGACGTGCCATGGTACGACGAGACCATAGGCTCTACCGACTACGACCAGCTCTACAAGGAGCGCGATCCACGCCTGACGGTGATGGGAAACGTGCTGGCAGACCTTGAGTTCGCCTCTGCCAACGTGAGGGAGAGCGATGGCGAGAAGGGCCTCACCGTAAACCGCGACGTGGTCGACGCCTATGCCTCACGCCTCATGCTCTTCGAGGGCACGTGGCAGAAATACCGCGAGAAGGACAACACGACCGCGGCAAAGTTTCTCAAGGCAGCAAAGGAGTTCGCCGACAAGGTGATTGCCTACGGCGGCTATTCGCTTTGCGACGACTACAAGGCGCTGACCACGAGCGTCGACCTCAAGGGCAACTCCGAGATCATCATGTACCGCTCGTATGTAGAGGGCGTGGTGACCCACTCGGTCATGTCGTTCCAGAACACGGAACACGAGATATGCAGCCCGTCGAAGTCGCTCATCGACAGCTACCTGTCTGCCAACGGCCTGCCTATCCACCAGGAGGGCAACGCTTGCTGGAAAGGCGACAAGTGGTTCTACGATGCCATCAAGGACCGTGACCCGCGCCTGTATGCCAACATCGACACCACGGGGCTGAGTCTCAGCGGCGTGGCTGAGGTGTATGCCATCTCCGGCTATTTCGCCAACCGTTTCGTCAACGAGAGCCTGAAGAACCTCGCAGGCGGACTGAGCTCCACCAACATCACCGACGCGCCCATCATGAAGCTCAACGAGGTGCTGATGAACGAGATTGAGGCTTGCGCCGAGCTCGCCGACCTCGGGCAGTACTCGCTATCGCAGACCGACCTCGACCGCACCATCAACGTGCTGCGCGACCGCAAGAGCACCCACATGCCACACCTCACGCTCTCAGGCTCAAGCCTCGCCGTGAACGGCACTGCCATCAACGACCCCGACCGCGACCAGACCGTGTCGCCCATACTGTGGGAGATACGCCGCGAGAGGCGCGTGGAACTGGTGTATGAGGGCCTGCGCTTCAACGACTTGCGCCGATGGGGCAAGCTCGAATACGCTGACATGCAGAAGAACCCCGACATCAACCGTGGCGCATGGGTCGACAAGAAGAAATACGTGGAATGGTACAACGCCAAGTTCAACCCCTCCAAGCCTATCACGGTGGAGACGCTCAAGAGCGTGAAGCTCGACCGTGACGGAGACGCCGGATACATCCAGCCCATCACGGACGCAAGCCTGATGAGGACACAGGCCGACAAGGACTATCTCTATCCGCTTCCCGTGAACGAGATAACCCTATACCAGCAACACGGCAAGGAACTGAAACAGAACCCAGGCTGGTAAAAAAAGACTGCAAGCAATATATCGCCCCTGTAGGGGGCATATATTTCAGAATAGGGGCTTGCCCCTATTTATCGCATGATAACATATTACATTGCCCCTGTAGGTGGCGCATAATTCATTGTTAGATATTGAAATATGCGCCCCCTACAGGGGCAATGTTTGAGAAAGCACGTAAAAAAACGTAGGGCTTATGCCCTACACTATAATGTGTCGTCCCTACGGGACTCTTGTTGCCCGCGATTTTTCTACCAGACACCTATGTTAAGAAGTCTCTAAAATCGCTTCTTAATTTATGTTTCAAAGTGATACACTTGGTTAAATTATGTTGCCCCCCCTAAAAAAACACGTATTACACTTTGATTGCATTGAATATTTTTGTTAAATTTGCGCCGTCTAAGTAAAAACAAATCTAAACATTTAAAATTTGCGACAAAAACCCACAAAATAGCCCAAACAAACAAAATCACATAAATAACCCAAACAAATACACAAATAACCAAAACAAACCCAAACAAACAACATCCGATTTACCTCCCAAGAGAAGGGGGGTTGCACCTTATGTTATTACTCATCAATTAATTTACTCTATTAATGAACAAGAAACTAACTCAACTCAGTCGTGCCATGAAACGAATTGGCATGATGATGGTGATGATGCTCTTTGCCGTAATGGTTTACGCGCAGGACATCAAGGTAACCGGTACCGTTACCGACTCATCTGGCGAGCCCATCGTGGGCGCTTCCGTCATGGTGGTGGGCAGCAAGGGTGGCGCCGTTACCGACATCGACGGCAAATACTCAGTGCAAGTGTCTCCACAGGCCACGCTTCGCATCACATACCTCGGCTTCAAGAACGAGGAAGTGAAGGTCGGCGGCCGCAAGGTGATAAACGTACAAATGAAATCTGCCGACACCGAGCTCAACGAGGTCGTGGTCGTGGGTTACGGCACACAGAAGAAGGTGAACGTCACCGGTTCCGTGTCGATGGTAGGCTCCGAGGTGCTCGAAGACCGTCCCGTGACCAACGTGTCACAGGCGTTGCAGGGTGCAGTGCCAGGACTTAACTTCTCTACCAACACCAACGGTGGTATGCTCAACAACACCATGTCGATCACCATCCGCGGCACTGGTTCTATCGGCAACGGCTCAACCGACGCCCCGCTCATCCTCATCGACGGCATCGAGGGCGACCTCAACGCCCTCAACCCCAACGACATCGAGAGCGTGTCGGTATTGAAGGACGCCGCTTCGGCATCCATCTACGGTACGCGCGCTGCCTTCGGTGTGATCCTCGTCACCACAAAGAGCGGAAAGAGCGGAAAGGTGCGCATCAACTACAGCGGCGACGTGCGCTTCTCCACAGCCACTCAGCTGCCTAAGATGGTCAACTCGCTTGAATTCGCCAACTACTTCAACGTGGCAAGCCGCAACGCCGGCGGTAGCGACCAGTTCAACTCAGAGACCATAGAGCGCATCAAGAAGTACATGAACGGTGAGTACACAGACCCCACACAGTCTGAATACTACGGCATGGTTCCCGGAAGCAACAACACCTACAACCTCTACACCGGCTCGTTCGCAAACACCAACTGGTTTGACGAGTTCTACAAGAAGAACGTTCCCTCAACCCAGCACAACCTCTCAATGTCGGGCGGCAACGACAAGGTGAACTGGCTCATCAGCGCCGGTTACCTGCTCAACAACGGTCTCATCCGCCACGGACACGACGAGTTTGACCGCTACACCATGAACGGCAAGGTGGGCGCGCAGCTCGCCAAGTGGGCAAAGGTGGAATACTCTACCAAGTTCATGCGCAGCGACTACACCAAGCCTCAGTATCTCTCAGGCCTCTTCTTCCACAACATCGCACGCCGCTGGCCGACCTGCCCGACGATAGACCCCAACGGACACTATCCTGACGGCATGGAGATTGCCGAGCTGGAGTATGGCGGCACCACCGACACGCGCACCAACCAGTTCACCCAGCAGCTCAACTTCATCTTCACCCCGCTCACAGGATGGAACATCCACCTCGAAGGCTCTATGCGCAACGAGTTCTACAAGAGCAAGACCAACACCTTCCCAGTGCTCTCCTACCACGTCGACGGCACAAGCTGGCAGCGCGACTCAGGCTACGGCACAGTGGCAAGCGTGAGCGACTACCGCTCTGAGTACGACTACTTCGCAGCCAACGCCTACACCGACTACACACGCAGCTTCGGCATGCACAACCTCAAGGGTATGCTCGGTGTGAACTTCGAGAAATACAGCACCAACAACGTGACGGCATCGGGCACGAACCTCATCACCAACGACTTCCCATACCTGAGCCTCACACAGAAGAACCCAAGGGTGAGCGACGCTTATTGGCACCGCGCCACAGCCGGCTACTTCGCACGTATCAACTACGACTACGACAGCAAGTACATGATGGAGTTCAACCTCCGCTACGACGGCTCTTCACGCTTCACCAACGACAACCGCTGGGCATGGTTCCCATCAGTGTCGGCAGGTTGGAACATCGCACGCGAAAACTTCTTCAAGCCTCTCACCAACACCGTACAGTCGCTCAAGCTGCGCGCCTCATGGGGTCAGCTCGGCAACACCAGCTCAAGCTACGGCTCGTTCTGGGCATGGTACCCATTCTACCAGCAGCAGTCGGTGGGCTCGCAGAGCAGCTCATGGCTCATCAACAGCACACGCCAGAACACGGCTTCCCTCCCAAGCATCGTGAACAGTACCATGACATGGGAAACCGTTGAGACATACGACATCGGTCTCGACTTCTCGCTCTTCAACTATCGCCTCACAGGTTCGTTCGACTGGTACAGCCGCACCACCAAGGACATGATCGGCCCGGCTCCAGTGCTCGGCTCAGTGCTCGGTACCAACGCTCCACGCACCAACAACTGCGACATGCGCTCAACGGGTTGGGAATTCGAGATCCAATGGCGCGACCAGATTGGCGAGTTCAAGTATGGCGCCAAGTTCAACATCTCTGACGCTACCTCAAAGATCCTCACCTACCCCTACGAGGGCGACTTCGACAACCAAGGCATCTATGACTATTACAACGGCAAGGTGCTCGGCGAGATCTGGGGCTACGAGACAGAGGGCATAGCACAGAGCAACGAGCAGATGACCTCATGGCTTGAGAACAACAAGCCAAACTGGGGCAGCAACTGGCAGGCAGGCGACATCATGTACAAGGACCTCAACGGCGACAAGGCCGTGACTTCGGGCGCAAGCACGCTCAAGGACCACGGCGACCTCAAGCGCCTGGGCAACACCACTCCTCGCTACAACTTCGGTATCAACCTCAACGCCGAGTGGAAAGGCATCGACTTCTCCATCTTCTTCCAGGGCGTGATGAAGCGCGACTGGATGCCAAGCGCAGGCGACGCCTACTTCTGGGGCGCACAGGGCAACATGTGGCAGAGCTGTTGCTTCAAGGAGCACCTCGACTACTGGAGCGAGGACAACAAGGACGCCTACTACCCAAGGCCATACCTCAGCGGCGGCATCACCAAGAACCAGCGCGCACAGAGCCGCTACATGCAGAGCGCTGCCTACATGCGCTGCAAGAACATTCAGCTTGGCTACACGCTCCCGCAGAGCCTGACACAGAAGGCCGGCATGAGCCGCGTGCGCGTATACGCCTCTTGCGACAACCTGTTCACCATCACGAGCCTGTCGAGCATCTACGATCCTGAGGCCATCGAGGGCGGATGGGGCACCGGTAAGCTCTACCCATTGCAGCGCACATGGGCCGTGGGTCTGAACGTCACTTTCTAAAGCTATCACCTTATAAACACAGAAAACATGAATCTCAAGAATATAAAGAAAATGGTTTTGGGCGCGGCTGTCACCACGGCAGCCTTGGGCATGACCTCATGCAACGACCTGCTCGACATGAAGCCGATAAGCCAAATCACGCCTGAGGCTTACTACAAGAACGCGGAGCAACTGGCCGCATACTTGAACAACTACTACGACAGCTACCTGTATATGCCCTACTCCGGCTCCATGTCGCACCTCTGGGGACAGTGGAACGAAGGCAAGGCTAAGTCAGACTGGGACACCGACATCTACTGCTGGGGCGGCGGCAACACGACGCTCTTCGCCGACGACCACTGGGAGGTATCCTCGGGCAAGGCCCTGCAGGGATACTACGGAGGCGTGCGCGTGTACAACTATTTCATCAACACCGTGAACAGCCAGATAGAGAACGGCACGCTCACCAACTCTGACGAGGTGAAGAACTACCTTGGCGAGGGTTACTTCTTCCGCGCGCTGGTCTACTATCGCATGCTCGCCCTCTATGGCGACCTGCCTATAGTGACCGAGGTGCTGAAAGACGAGGACGCAGCCATCGTGGAAAACTCGAAGCGTTCTCCACGCAACGAGGTGGCACGATTCATCCTGCAAGACCTCGACAAGGCCATAGAGCTTTGCTATCCGCGCAGCCAGTACAACGGTCAGCGCGTGTGCCGCGAGGCTGCTCAGCTCATCAAGAGCCGCGTGGCCCTGTTTGAGGGAACGTTCGAGAAATATCACCGCGGCTCAGGTCGCGTGCCAGGCGACGCCAACTGGCCAGGAGCCAAGATGTCGTACAACCAGGGCAAGACCTTCGACCAGGACGGCGAGGTGAAGTTCTTCCTCCAGCAGGCAAAGGACGCCGCGCAGCAGGTTGCCGACCAGGCACAGCTCGCCACCAACAACCACAAGATCGACCCGGTTTACGGCGACAAGGACGACTGGAACCCTTACTTCAACCTCTTCAGCGAGCCATCACTCGCCAACGAGCCTGAGGCCATCATGTGGAAGCAATACAACAAGGAGCTGGGCTACGTGCACCTCACCGGCCACTCCATGGTTACCGGTCAGAGCACGGGCTTCACACGCTCGTTCATCCAGACCTTCCTCATGCAGAACGGCTTGCCTATCTACGCACAGAACAGCGGCTACCACGGCGACGTGACTCTCGACAACGTGAAGGCCGACCGCGACGAGCGCCTGCAGCTGTTCCTCTGGGGTGAGAGCACACCGACCTACACCGACCCGACCTACGCAGCCGTAGTGAAAGACGAGCCTCTGCCTGTCTATATCGACCCGGAAGAGACCGACTCTAAGCACATCACCGACGAAAACCAGGAGATTCGTTGCATCACGGGCTACCAGCAGCGCAAGTATTACACTTACGACGCTGAGCAGTCGGCTTACTCGGAGCAGTCTACAACCAACGCTTGCCCAATCATGCGCTCGGCAGAGGCTTTGCTCAACTACATGGAGGCAGACTATGAGCTCAACGGCAAGCTCGACAGCAAGTCGCAGAGCTATTGGCGCACGCTTCGCACCCGCGCTGGCGTGGACACCGATTTCCAGAAGACCATCGACGCCACTGACCTGTCGCAGGAGATGGACTTCGGCAAATATGCCGGCACCAAGCTCGTGGACAAGACCCTGTACAACATCCGCCGCGAGCGCGTGACGGAGCTGTTCTCTGAGGGCCTGCGCTTTGCCGACCTCATCCGCTGGCGCGCCTTCGACAACATGATCACGACCAAGTGGATACCCGAGGGCGTCAACTTCTGGGACAACATGTACACACACTATGATAAAGATATCAAGTGCAACGGCGAGAGCGATGCCGTGGTTTCCTCAAAGAGCCTCAGCAAGTACTTGCGCCCATACAGCAAGTCGATGCAGTCGACCAACGAGCTGAAAGACGGTTACAAGTGGCACGAGGCCTACTACCTCTACCCAATCGGCGTGACCGACATGCGCACGGCTTCTGCCGACCGCTCGCTTGAGAACTCTAACCTCTACCAGAACCCGTACTGGCCATCAGAGGCAGGCGGACACGCAGAGAAGTAATATCACCTGGCGCAAGGGCAAGGATATCCTTGCCCTCAGCCAAGGTTCTTTCAGAACAAATGGCGGGGTCGCGTGAAAAGCCCTGCTTGAAACCCAACAGGAGGTAAACGTCAACCATTGGCGTTTACCTCCTGTTTTTGTGTTCCATATCGTATCCACTTGCCTAAGAAACGTTAAAAACCACGGTTTTGGTAAACTTTTATAGTACTATGTATTGCATAGTACCTAAGTATTGCATATCTTTGCAGCGTAAACCTTAAACAACAAAGCAATGAACATCGACAATGCCAAATCACAGATGCGCAAGGGCATGCTCGAATACTGCATCATGCTTCTGCTCCGCCATCGCGCGTCGTATGCCAGCGACATCATAGCGAGGCTGAAGGAGGCGGAGCTGATAGTGGTGGAAGGCACGCTCTATCCGCTCTTGACGCGCCTGAAGAAGGACGGACTGCTCAGTTATGAGTGGCAAGAGTCAACGCAGGGACCACCACGCAAATACTATGCGCTGACAGCCGACGGCGAGGCAACGCTCAATGAGCTCGACAAGGCATGGCAAGAGATAGCCCACACCGTAGGAGTGTTGAAGGGCATACAGCCAAACGAGGGCACGCAACCAAACAATGGCACGCAACCAAACGAATAACAATTAAAAACCTGACACATCCATGAAAAAGAACATCAACATAAATCTCTTCGGCACGCTTTATGCCATCGACGAGGATGCCTGCAAACTTCTTGAGGACTATCTCGACAACATCAAGAGCCACTTCGCCAAGCGCGAAGGCGGCGACGAGATTGCCGACGACATCGAGCACCGCGTGGCTGAACACCTGTGGTCACTGAAAGAGCAAGGCCACGATGCCATCGACATAGAAACCGTGAAGCAGATCATCAGTAGCATTGGCAAGCCTGCCGAGGTTGACGCCGGCTTGGACGACTCTTCCGCTGCCGCGTCTGCCGACGACGCCAACGCTGAGGAAAAGGAAGACGGGCCAAGCTCAAAGGCAGAAGACACTGAAACACATGCCAAACAAGCAACATACGTGGACGCGGAGCCTGGCGATGCCAAATGGAGCGACCGTTTGCTGCGCCACGTGAAAACCCACCGCTTCTATCGCGACGGCAAGGACAAGATAGCAGGAGGCGTGATTTCAGGTCTGAGACACTATTGCGGCGGTGGCGACATAGTGGTGTGGCGAGTGTGCGCGGTGTTTTTTGTGATAGCGGTGTTCACGCTCTATCAGATGACAAGCTATTATGCCATCCAAAACCTCTTGGGGTTGCTCTTCGTCCTGCCGATTATATTATATGTGGCACTATGGCTGCTTGCCCCCGCGGCACGCACCGCCGAGGATCGCCTCCGCATGGCTGGCGAGGAAGTGACTCCCGAGTCGATAAGTCGCGCGGTGATAGCCGAAGTCGACGAGGACAGCAAGCCCAAGGCGGCGCGCCAACGTGGTGGAACGATAATGGCACGGTTGGTGGAGATCGTGACGTTCTGCGTGAAGTCGGCTGCGCTCGTGGCATTTGCCGTGATGACGGCTTTCGCGCTGGCGTATCTTGTGTGCGGAGTGGTCTACTCCATCGTGGGCGAGGAGTTTCTCACGTTGTTCAACGACAACCCGGATGATCTTCGCATGGTTACATCCATTCCGTTGCTCGGTTTGCATTGGATAATATCGGCAGTGTGCTGGCTTGTCGTGGCGTTGCTTCCGTTGTTGGGCATCGTGCGCTCGTTCAGGTCGAACAACAAGCCAGTGGGCTTCGCCGCCATAGCCACTATCACAGGCACATGGATTGTGGCCCTGACCGTTGGCATACTGCTCTTCGTGCTGCTTGGCATACACGCTCATAAAGAGAGCAAGATCATAGACCGCCAGCACAACACCCGCAACGGCGTTTACCTGAACCGTTGGACGTGGGAGGTCCTGTATGCGAAAGGATGGACCATGAACACCGGGGGCAACATAATGTATGGCTCATTGTTTGCCGACAAAGATTCTGATCCGTTGCGCCTCGACGACGAGCCTTTCTGCATAGCTCCCGAGGGGCAAGGCAAACCCATGACGCTCTCGCTGAGCCGCAAGCAAAGCGTGGTAGCGGGTGAGTATAAGCTCGAATGCCTGTCTATCTGCACCGCCATGGATGCCACGCTCAGCGTGTGGAGTGGCGACAAGTGTCTCGCCATGCTTCGTCTCGACGGTTATGGGGCTACCGACGACCGATTGCTGAAAGAGGCGGGGTGGGCCGACAGCCGCGCCATTCAGCTCTTCAGCGAGCAAACCGACAGCGCGACGTGGGTTGACAAGGTGAGCCGCGGCAACGAAAACTGGCACTATCTTACCTCAAAGCCGTTCCATCACGACGGCGGAGTACTGGAATACCGCCTGCGCATTGGGCAGCACGACGTGAAGGATGCCACGGCGGTGGGCAGCGAGGTGTGGATGGCACACGAGACCGTAAGGAAGCAATAGTCAAAATGCAGGTTCATATAAACGTTGGCTCAGGGGGAATGTCCGTAAACGACGCTCCCCCTGAGCCTATATATATTTTCGAAGGAAGACTTGCATAGCTCAAGTTTTTTTGTTAGTTTTGTAAGCTGAATCTAATTCTGCCAACGCGTAAAACCGCATCTTAGTAATATGCTAGAAAAAACGGAGCCTCAACTTATATCAAGCCTAAGGAAGGGCTCGACAAAGGCTTTTGACTCGCTCTACGGGTTGTACGCCCGCAGGCTCTATGCGTTTTGCCTGAAATATACAAGGTCGAGAGAAACCGCCGAGGAGACGGTGGAAGACACCTTCGTGTGGCTATGGAACAACCGCGGCAATATCTCCGACGTACAATCGATCAAGCCACTGTTGTTCCTGAAGACGCGCCACCTGCTCATAAACGCCTACCGACGCATGGTCAACTCTCCCGTGTTTGAGGAATATGTTGATTATCTCGACCATCAGACATCAATGTCGGCACCTGCCGACGAGAACCTGGAATATGATGATTTCGTGAGACAACTGAACCATGCCCTGCAGACGCTGCCGCCCGTGCAGAGGGAAATAGTGAGGTTGTCGAAGATAGAGATGCTCAACAACAAGGAGATAGCCGAACTGCTTGACTATGAGGAGCAAACCGTGAAAAACCAACTGTCGATGGGTCTAAAGAAGCTGCGCAGCCTGCTGGCTCACACAAAAGCCATGGTGTGGCTGCCGTTTTTTTTCTTAAATTAACGGTACGCAATGCGATTTTTCATGTATATACACAGATAAGAAAACACATATATGCCTGATTCAACCATAAACAACCGAGAAGATCTCATCGCCCTACGCAAGCACGTGAACGAGTGTTCCGACGAGCAACTGATGCACGACTTGCAGCAAGACTGGGAAAACGGGACTCTCAACGAAAGCTGCGTGGACGACGAGGAGCTGGATGCCGTGAAACGCCGCGTAGACAACCGCATAGGCAAGCCACGCCATGCCCACACGCGCACGCTTGGCAGATGGCTGCAAGTGGCAGCTGCCATTGCCTTGCCAATATGCCTGCTGGCTATAGCACATCTCTATAGCGAGAACCGGCAATACGCCTCGCTCCCCATGACACAGATGGCGACAGGCTCCGACGAACAGGTGACCGTCACCCTGCCCGACGGAAGCAAGGTCGCGCTCAACGCCCTTTCCTCTATCAAGTATGCCCCACAACGGTTCAACATCAAGAGCCGTGAGGTGTATTTCGAGGGCGAGGGATATTATAAGGTGGCAAAAGACAGCGAGCGCCCGTTTGTGCTGCACTCGCAAGACATCGACATCATGGTGCTGGGAACGGAGTTCAATGTTGTGAACCATGCCAAGGACTCTACGGCAGAAGTGACTCTTCTTGCCGGCAGCGTGAAGCTCACATCCAACATATCCGGGCGTTCATATATCATGAAACCCAGCGAGATGGTGATAGTGAACAAACAGACGGGCACGATGGACGTGCGCCAACTCGCCCATGCCGACGACGTGAAAGCATGGCAACAGAAACAGATGGTTTATCACGATGCGCCACTACGCAAGGTGATTGGCGACGTTGAAAACAGATACAACGTAGAGATTAGCCTAAAGAAAAGTTCCGATGACGCTTTCACCGGAACTATACCTACCAATAACCTTGACGAGGCAATGAAGATTATCGCCACTGCCTATGGACTGAAAGTCCACAAGACAGGTGTCGACACATACACGTTGAAGTGATGTCCCACTTCGGCGTGTCACTTACCATACTCATTATAAAGCATTAGCAGCGAGGCAGCGCTCCAGCTGAAGTGTGACGCCTCCAAGGGTTTCCCTGTGAAGGTGTCGTAGTTCTCATAGATGGGAGTGCCTTGCTGGATGCCCTCCAGCCTGGTGAACACCTGGTCGGTATAGGCGTCCGCCTTCTTGGTAAAACCGTAGTTGCGGTAGCCATGAATGCCATAGTATGTCTGGTCAAGCCAGATGGGGCCGCGCCAATATCCATTGTGGTCGTACTTGGGATTGTCAGCAGCAATGGTGGGGAAAGGTATGAAGGTAGAGAACTTCTTGGGATTGTCGAGCAGTTTGCGTGCCTTCGCGAATTGCTCCTTGCTCGCTATCCCTGCCCAAAAAGGCACATAACCCTCACATCCAGGCTCGGCAACGAAAGTGCGACTGGCATCAAGCTTGCGGTCGAAGAAAAAGCCGCTGCGGCTGTCAAAGAAATATCCAGCTATCTGCTCGCGGTGGTCGGGCAGCGTGAAGGGCTCGCCGATAATGCCTGCAAACTTCTTCAGCAGAGTGTATTCCAATGCCAGGAACCCGTTGAGGTCAACGCTTTCCTGGTCACAGCTCCACGCGTCGGTAGCATTTTGCAGCATTTTGGTGCCGTCGAAACGTATAGCGTTGTCCATACCGCTCTCCCACGCGGCAGCCTCAAGCGTGCCGTCGACCGAACCAAACTCACATATCCCGTTTTTGTCGTGGTCGCGTTTCTCATACCACCACTTGTGATACTTCAGGAGCTTGGGATACATCTCACGCAAGAAGCTCACGTCTTTAGTGTGTTCGTAGACCTCATTCATTGCCCATGCCGCCAACGGCGGTTTGGAGTCGCGGGCGTTGTTCTCCGAAGCGTCGGGATAGATGCAGTCTATCACCATGCCATCGGGCTGCTGGTAGTCGAACATCACGCGAATGTTGTCTTTTGCCAGTTCGGGGAAGAAAGACGCCATGGCAGCCGAGAACCGCCAGCAGTCCCATGCCCAACAACCCACAAAATAGTTGACCGCATGACTGGGCACTATGCCGTCATGATAGACCGCTCCGCGGCGGGCACGCCAATTGGAAAGCAAGGTCACTATCGACTTCACGGCTATGCGGTTGTAGGAAGCGGGCATATCTGCACGAATCACCTTTTCCAGATAGCCGTTCCAACGGTTGTCGTTGGCAAGGAGCAGTTGCCCGGCACTCGCCAACACTCCCTCGTCGCGAACGGCTTGCACTGCCGCCTCGGTTTCTTGCTGCACCATGGAGATGGCTATTGCCACGGAACCTTGCCCAGGAGGCAGCGTGGCTCTGTAGTTGTGACCTGTAAGGGTCAAGTCGGTGCCGCCGGGGAAGGTCACCATCACAGCCTCGCCGCCGCGATTGGATATTGTCACCGTGCGTCGGTTGACAGTTACCTGCATATCGGCGGAGATGCTGTCGGCAGTCATCGTCAATGGGCTTCCGCCTGCATTGTCTATCATAAGCAACGCCGTGCGGTCGTCGACAAACTGCATGCGCTGTTCCGCACGTCCTTGCGCCCCGGCTACCAGCATGCGCACCTCGCCGGGGAAATAGCTGGCTGAGAGCAGCGCGGTGCCTTCAACCGAAACCAGCGAGCGCGCATACCAGTTGCGATTCAGAATGCTGAACGGGCCACAGAATCCACTCGTTGGCTTGGTTTTCTCGGGAAGCGAGAATCCCATCCATGAACCCATGTCGGAAAACACGCCGTTGTGCCGGCGTGGCGCACCGGGAGTGAGGCTGATGTCAAGAATGTCGCGGTATTCAAAGCGGTCGGTTTGCGCCCAGGCATCTGTTGTCAATAGGGCGAGACCAAGCGCGAGAGAGAATATTTTGTATCTCATTGTATGGTTGTCTTGATGATGTGAAAAGATTGTTTCTTACTTCTGCTGCATGATGGTGAATGAGTATTGCCATTCGTGTGGCGTGATGGTGTATTCGGGATGTACCTGCGCTCCCCAAGTGTTGTCACCACCCACTCCCATCTGCCGATGGTCTATGTTCACCCACACCATGTCCTTCTTGTCGATGCAGCCTCCGTGGACATGCTTCACGCTTGATGGCACATAAAGGATGTCGTCGAGAGGGAAATTCCACGCGCTCACGCTCAGAGGCTCGTCACCTACGATCTTGATGCCACGGCCATCCGTCGCCGTGAGCGTGAACCACCTCACGTCACTCTTGTTTGCCGTTTCCTGCGCACGCACATAGGGATGGTATTGCTGCCACACCGAAGCTGCATATCTGCCTATCAGGTATCCGTCCTTGCGGTCGGCATAGTTTTCCTCGGGTCCGCGGCCGAACCATGTCATCTGGTCGTAGGCGGCATCAAGCACCATTCTCATTCCCAAGCGAGGCATCTCCGGCAGGGGCTTGTCTCCCGGGACGAAATGCATTGTCACTTTTATGTCGCCATTGGCATTGACCCGATAGCTCATCTCAAGAGTCGACTCTTGCCCAGCCATGCAGTATGTCGAGGTAACATCTACAAATCGCTTGTCGGGGTCTTCCCTCACGTCCATGCTCTTGAGGGTCATGTCGCGTCCCGCGTCTTGCCATGTCTTGCATCGCTCTGCCGTGCCGTTGGCAACATCGTTGTCGGTCAGCGCACGCCAGAAATTGGGCTGCAACCCTGTCTTCAGCATCTCTTTTCCGCCATATATCATTGATGTCATTTCGCCCGTGACGCGTGAGAATCGGAATGCGTTTGCCGTGTCGCGGCATGTAATCCTAACCTCGTCAGACGTGTTGTCCAGACTTAGCGAACCCTCAAGGTTCTTGGGCTCGCCTTGGCAGACAGACACAGGCAAGGGCATCTGACCTATCGCCACCACATGATTGGCGGGCAGGGCTAAGGAGGCGGTTTTCAAGAAAGCCCTCAGCGTGAGGAAATATTCCTTGCCACTTGAGTCGGGCAGTTGGGGTAAAGGCAACTCTATCTCAGCGCTTTGGCGAGGAGCCACGACTGGAAGGTTGACCGTGCCTCCGTCTATGCGTTCGCCGTCGGCTTCAACGGTCCATTGCAAGCCATAGGCGCTCAAGTCAACGAAGTCGAACAGATTGGTCACCCTAACCTTCCTCGGGCTGAAGGGCACGGGCGAGAAGCTTATGTTCTGATAGGTTTTCTTCACTTCCCAGATATGCGGATGCAGCGAACGGTCGGCAGCCACCAGACCGTTGGCACAGAAGTTGGAGTCGTTGACAACGCCAACAAACCCCATGTCGCCACCATAAGCCCAATACCGATGTCCTTGCTCGTCGGTTTTCGCGAAGGCCTGGTCCACCCAATCCCATATGAATCCGCCTTGCAACTGGTCGTGCTGGTATATCAGGTCCCAGTAGTCTTTAAGGTTGCCTTCGCTGTTGCCCATGGCATGAGCATACTCGCAAAGTATCAGCGGACGCTTGTCGCGTTGGTTCACGTGTCGGCGCAAATGCCAGATGCGGGCATACATTGGGCAATATATATCCGACTTGCCGTCGTAGCCACCACCTTCATACTGCACGGGGCGCGTCGTATCGAGCGCCTTCGCCATGTCGTAAAGGCGGTCGAAGTGGGGGCCGTAGCCGCTCTCGTTGCCCATCGACCATATTATGACAGACGTCTGGTTGCGGTCGCGCATCATCATGCGATACATCCTGTCGTGGAAGGCATTCCACCAGTCGGGCCTGTCGGCGAGCGACTTATATTCAGTGTCGAGTATTCCATGGCACTCGATGTTGGCTTCGTCTACCACATAGAGACCATATTTGTCGCAAAGCTGATACCACTCCCAATGGTTGGGATAGTGGGACGCGCGCACGGCATTGATGTTGAACTGCTTCATCATCTTTATGTCTTTTGCCATGAGTGCTACGTCGAGAGTGCGGCCATGCACAGGGTCGTGCTCCTGCCGGTTCACTCCTTTTATCTTCAGCGCCTGACCGTTCACCATGAGCAGTCCGTTTTTCATTTCTATGGTGCGGAAGCCAAACTTGTGGGCAAAGCTTTCCGTGGTTTTTCCGCCATTGGCATAATAGTTCACCACAAGCGTATACAGGTTGGGGGTTTCTGCATTCCAAGGCTTCACCGACGCCAACAATTTTGCGAAGCGTGCCGTCGTGTCGGCGGTTCCCGCGAGGTTCTTGCTTGCCGTGAATATCGCCTTGCCTTTGGGCGAAAGCACCTTCACCTCTATCCTCTGCCCCGGTCGCGGATTATGCATGGCCACGTCTACGGCAAACGCGCCGTCACGATAACCGTTCACGAGCTTGTTGGTCAGCACGAAATCCTTCACTCTACTTTTGGGGCGAGCCTGTAGGAACACCTTGCGCTCTATACCGCTGTATTTCCAATAGTCTTGGTCTTCAAGGTAGGAACCGTCGCTGAAACGGTGCACCCTCACGGCCAACCGGTTGTTGCCTTTCCGCAGAAGACGGGTGATGTCGAAGTGGGCAGGCAGACGGCTGTCCTCGCTGTAACCGGCAAATTTGCCGTTGACCCAGAAACTGAAAGCCGACTCCACGCCCTCAAAATCGATTATTACATCCATGCCCTTCCAGCTTTCGGGTATCGTGAACTCGCGAACATAGTGGCCTACTGGATTGTAGTCTTGCGGCACAAAAGGCGGATTGGCGGCGAACGGATATGTCACGTCGGTATAAATAGGCGCGTCGAATCCTTGCAGCTCCCAACTTCCTGGCACATTGATGTCTTGCCATCCAGTCACGTCATAGGCTGTTTTATAGAAGTCTGATATGCAGAGCGAAGGCTTTTTCACCAACTTGAATTTCCATTTTCCATTGAGCGATATTCTCCGCTCCGACTGGGCATTGAGGGCGAAACGTTGTTCGTCGGGTTTGCCCAACTGGCTCAAGGCGGCCTTTTCGCTCACAAACGGCAAGAAGTGGGCAGTCATCGGCATCCGGTTAACGTTGGTCACCGACGCGTCCTGCCACGGTTCGTTAGCAGCCGGCGAAGAAGCCGCCCACAGAGTCAGCAAGGCTGTTAGTATATAATAGACAGGTTTCATTGCATGATGATGTTTTTATATGGTACAGAAGAATGTGACTAAAAAGGGCACAGAGAAGTCTACACAGAAACCGTGGAAGATAGACAACACCACATAGTTCTGCCCAGAGGCACGCGTGATGATGGGTAACGTGGTGTCCATGGTCGTGGCTCCGCCAATGCTTATAGGTGCCAATCGCCCAAACCATTTGACCAAAAGCGGCGCGCAGAGCAACGTGAGAATCTCCCTCATGATGTTTGCCAGCAACGCTATCGTGCCCAATTCGGCTCCACGATATTGGGTGATAAAAATGCTTGAGAGCGAGTAGTAGCCAAATCCCGAACCAATGGCGAGGCAATCGGAGAGCTGACGCTCACCCAGCAAGCATGATGCCGCGGCACAACCTGCCAAGGTGCCGAGAATGGTGCAGAGCGGCAGAAGCATAAGTCGCGGATTGACCTTGCGGAAACTCTTCAGCACCATGGTGTCGCTGCCAATGCTCACGCCTACGCAAAACATGAGCACGCAGAGAGCATAGAAACTAACGTCGCCTTCCGTGAGCTGGCGTGGAACGTCGAAACACCAGCCGCAGACAATTCCCACGGCGAAGAAGCCCACTATGATTAAGCTGCCCTTCATGCGTCACCTCCTTTTCCCGTTATCACCCACAAACCCCATGCGAGCACTATGCTGCCCATGCACCCTGCGAGGGTGAGAAGCAAGGCTTCCCAACCAAGGGTCTGCAGGCCATTGATGATGTGCGGATTGCCGCCCACTTCCAAACCAAGCAAGAACAACAGCGCCCATATCAGGAAGGTTATGACCCGTCCTATGGCGCTGGTGTCTTTTTTGCGGAACAGGTATCCGACACCTATTCCGCAAAGCATTATCAAAATTATCTTGAGCATCGTTAGCGCAAAACAAGGTTTATTTGGTCAGCATCGCATTAGAGTTGTACTCGGTCTGCGGTACGGGATAAAACAGCTTTGAGTCGTCGAAGCCGTCTCTGCCGGCAGCTTTCAGCGCGGTGGCAGTCTTGTTCCAGCGGCGCAGGTCATACCAACGGTAGTTTTCGAGCGGGAACTCTATCATGCGCTCGTGCTCTATCTGTGCCTGGACGTCTTCTTTCGACGTGCCCGTCATGGCAGGCATGTTGCCATGCACACGGCGCACCTCGTTTATAAGAGGTATGGCCTCGCTCGTGCGCCCGAGGTCGTTGAGGGCCTCTGCCTTCATCAGCATCACGTTAGAGTAGCGCATCAGGGTAATGTTGACATCGGTCGTGCTCTTGCAGAGGGCATCGTAGGTGGCGGGCATGAACTTGCGGAACGAAGGGCGGTCGTAGGGCTCGTCCACTTCCATCATCATCTTTATCCATTCATCCCAGTCGTAGCCATACACCTTACCCGTGCCGTCGTTAAAATAAGGGTCTTGGAAATATACTGAGGCGTACAAGCGCGCGTCATACTGGCCGTTGTTCAGCTTGCCTTCTTTCCTGAACTCGTTCATCAGTGTCTCCGACGGGTAGATTTCGTCCCATCCGCCAAACTCGGCAGTACCAATCCAACGGTGAAGTTGCGTGCGGTAGGTTGCGCCATTGGCATCGCTCAAAGAGAACTGTATCTCGAATATCGACTCGCGGCAGTTCTTGTTCGTGCCGTTGAACATGCTGGCATAATCGCTCTCCAGACTGTGGTTCTTCACATTGCCGAAAGCTTCCACTGCCGCGTTGAGCCATTCGGCCTTCTTGTCGGTCTGCTCCGATGCCATCGTTAGATAGGCATAGCCAAGGTAGGCATAGGCTGCGTCGCTTGTCACACGTCCCAATTCGTCGTTACCGCGCGCACTTGGCAGCTGGCCGGCGGCGGTCTTGAACTCATCCACTATGAAGTTCCACGTCTCTGAGCGTTCGGAGAGGGCCTTGTCCAACTGGCTTGTCGAGGTGATGTAAGAGTCGCGCACCACTATTTTCTCCCAGTTGAGCAGCAGCTGCATGTGGTAGTAGCCTCTCAGGAAATGAGCCTCGCCGAGCAAAGGCTTGCTCTCCTCGTCTGAGATCTTCGCGGCTCCCATCGCGCCCACCTTGTCTATGATCTGGTTGCAGAAGCTTATGCCGCGGTAGTATAGTTTCCAGAATATGGTAAACTGCGAGTTGCCGTTGTTGTAGCTGAAGTTGCGCAGCTGTACCCAGTTGGGGTAGTTTTGTGCGTCTTTTCCCATGTCCACGTCGTCTTGGCGGTATGCCTCCACAGGCCACTTCACCTCGGCAAACGTCCACTCGTCTTCCGAGTATTCGGGTAGATAGAGTTGTGAGTAGGCTGCGGCTACTGCGGCTTCCACGTCAGACTTGTCGCGCCAATACGATTCGGACGTGAGCAAGTCGGGAGGCGTTTGCGTCAGGTAGTCGTTGCAGGACGCGAGCGATAGGGCAACACATATGCCCGCGATATATTTCATTGTCTTCATATCTGTTCCTTTCTTTTTGTTGTTTTCTTAGAATGTTACTTGTGCTCCGATTGTGTATGAACGTGTGAACGGGTAGATGAGCTTGTCGATACCGCTGTTGAGCACGCCGCGTGAGAACTCGGGGTTGGCACCCGAATAGCCCGTTATGGTGAACAGGTTCTCAGCGCTGACATAGAAGCGTATGCGGTCGCAATATATCTTGCCGGCGATGTTGGAAGGCAGCGTGTAGCCAAGCTGCAGCTGGCGCAGACGCACGAAGTCGCCATTCTCCAGGAAACGTGTTGACTCGCGCGTGTTGTCGTTTGGATCACCGTAGATGGCGCGTGGTATGGAGGTGTTGGTGTTGGATGGAGTCCATGCGTCAAGTGTCGACTTCATGAAGTTAGATGCCGAGTTCATACCCTCGTAATAGTAGCGATTGGCGTTGTAGATCTTGTTGCCGAACGCGCTTCCTATCACTGCGGAGAAGTCGAGGCCGCGATAGCTCGCGCTCAGGTTGAGGTTGGCCTCCACCTTTGCCATGCCAGTGCCAGAATACACCTTGTCGTCTTCGTCTATCACGCCGTCGCCGTTCATGTCCTTGAAGCGGATGTCGCCCGGCTGGGCATTGGGCTGAAGCAGTTCGCCTTTGCTGTTGCGATGGCTGTTCACCTCGGCCTCGCTTTGGAATATGCCGTCAGCCTGGTAAAGGTAGAAGGCGCCTATAGGCTTGCCAACCCTGGTCTGCGTAGGGAAATGCTCCGAGCCGTATTTCAGTCCCTCGCCATAGATGGTCTGGTTGTCGTTGGCCAGCGACACCACCTTGTTGCTGATGGTGCTTACGTTGAAGCCAATGTTATAATCCAGCTGCCCCGCGTGGTTGTTGTAGTTAAGCTCAATCTCTATGCCTTGGTTGCGTATCTTTCCCACGTTGAGAGTAGGGTCAGCGAGACCGGCAGACGGGGCAAGCTTGCGCGTTATGAGCAGGTCGCGAGTCTCGTTGATATAATAGTTGATGTTACCGTTCAGGTGGTTGTTGAACAATCCGAAGTCGAAACCGATGTTCTTCGTGTCGGTAGTCTCCCATTTCAGTGAGCGGTTTTCCAGTCCGCGCGCGATGCTTCCCGACCATGCGTTGGCTCCGGCACCCTGCACATAGCCTTGGTAGAGGTCGTTGTAGGTAGAGACGAGAGCCAGGAAGTCATAGTAGCCCAGGGCGTTCTCGTTGCCCAACTGTCCCCAGCTGGCACGCAACTTGAGGTTGCTCACCACCGTGTTCTTCGGGAAAAACGACTCCTCGCTTATTCTCCAACCCACCGCTACCGATGGGAAGAAGCCCCAGCGACTGTCAGCTCCGAACTTTGACGAGCCATCCTCGCGGAAAGTGACCTGCAGGAGATAGCGCTCGTTGAAATTATAGTTCAAACGCCCGAAAAACGACACACGGTTGTATTTCCAGTTTGTGCCGCCGCCACTATAGGTGCCGCCCGCTCCGGCATCAATAGTGCCGAAGTTGGGGTCGAGGAATCCGGCAGCTTTTTCCGTCTGCACGAGCTTTCCGTCTTCCACCTTATATACTATTGTCTTGCCTTCCACGCTCACGGAGTTCCAGTTGTATTTGCGTGTGGTGAGCGATGTTCCAGCCATGGCATTAAGGCTATGCTTGCCAAATTGCTTGTTGAACGAGAGCACGTTCTCAAACACCTGCTCCTGCCAGTAATAGCGCGAGTCGCTGTTCACCGGGTAGCTGTTAGGGCTCTTGGGGTCGGCAATGTAGTCGGGGGCATGATATGTCGCCAACTCATGCTCGCCACGATAGGCATAACTCGTCTTGAAATTGAGCCATGGAGTGAAGTTGAATGTGAGCGCCACGTTGGCGGTGGTGTGGTATTTCTTGTCGGTGGAATGCTTATAATTGGCATCTGCCATCACGTTACGGTTGTTGGGAAGGCCGTCGAAATTGGTCAGGCCGTAACCGTATTTCTCATCCGAGTTGTAAACAGGCACAAGGGGAGAAATCATGTAGGTCTCTTTCAGCGAATACTGTGGCTGCTTGTTGTCGGTATATTTGAACGAGATGTTTGCGTCGAGGTCGATGATGCCCTTGCTGGCATGAAGTTTCATGCGCGCGATGTCGTGGCGATAGTTGTTGCCAATGAACACGCCCTTGTCGTCGGCATGGTTGTACGACACGGAGTATTGTGCCTTGTCTCCGCCACCGCGCACGCTCAGCATGTAGCTCTGCGAGAAGCCGTTGCGCTGTGTCTCGTCCTGCCAGTTGGTGTTCACGCCAGTGTCCTTAGTCAAATAAGCCGGAAGACTTCCGCCAGGATATTTGCCATATTGCGCGTTATAGTTCTCATACATGGCCTTGTGCACGGTCTTGTAGCCGTCGGCATCAAGCATGTCGAGGTCTTTAGCCACCTTGGTGAAGCTGAGGTAAGTGCTGAAGTCTACCTTCACATCACCCTTCTTTCCGTTCTTCGTGGTGATGATCACAACTCCGTTGGCTGCCACGGAACCGTAGATGGCTGCAGCGGCTCCGTCTTTTAAGATCTCCATCGACTCGATGTCTTGTGGGTTCACCGAATTAATGTCGCCAGGGAAACCGTCGATTACATAAAGCGGCTCGTTGTCGCCGAAGGTCTTGACGCCGCGGATTTTCACGCTCACACCGGCACCGGCGTTTCCTCCAGACTTCAGTATGTTCACGCCAGCCACCTTGCCTTGCAATGCCTCCGCGGGGTTCGTGGTGGTGCGCTTGGCCAATTCCTTGGCGTCAACCGATGACAGCGCGCCGGTCATGTCGCTGCGTTTCATGGTACCATAACCCACTACCACTATTTCGTTGAGCTGCTGCGTGTCCTCGCTCAAAACCACGTCCATCTTCTCGCTTGCCGACACTTCGCGATCGGTAAACCCCAAATAAGATATCTTGAGACGTGCGCCCTTATGTGCTGGAACGGAGAAATTACCATTCATGTCGGTCACGGCAAGCGCGTCGGTGCCTACTACCGCTACCGTTGCTCCGATAATCGGGTCACCATTGGCGTCCTTCACCATGCCGTGAACCTTATTGTCGGAAGCGGTGTTCATAGGGGCAGAAGAACGACGCTCGGTTATCACAATTGATTTGCTCGAGACAATGGAGTATTTCAACGGACGTCCCTTAAATGCTGCATCGAGGACAACATTCACGGGTTCATTCGTTTTGTTAATAGTGATGTCGTTGCGCTTGTCTATGATGCTGCTCTTGTAGGAAAAACGGTAGGTTGTCTGTCCTTCAATAGCCTTGAATACCTGGCGCAGCGAAGCGTTAGTCACGTTCACCGTCACTTTCTTCTGGGCTTGCATTGCAATGGCCTGCATACACAAGACAAGCAAGATGACCGTGGTTTTCAGATAATAGTTCCTCATACCTTATAATATTAAGTTGTACATTTAGTTATATGATGAAAGGTTGTTTCATCGGCAGATACAAACAAAATCTGAAAACGTACCTGAAAAAAACATTCGTTTAACAGGGTTTAACATATCCACGCAATCATATGTACAGGCATGGGTGGGCAAACACAAAAAAAGGAGTCCCGACTACTTTATCAGTAATCGAGGCTCCATTGAAAGGAGGCGGCTACCTACTC